>DAOVMN010000243.1 GCA_030630685.1 Thermoplasmata archaeon
ACATAGGGTATGGTGACCTCAGCTCCAATATAATACCCAAAGGCAAGGCAGGAGAAGGGAGAATATTCGTAAAGCAGGACTGCACCCTTGCCGGAATCGAGGAGGCCTCAGGCATCTTTGGTATTCTTGGCGTCCCGGTCCTTCCATTGGCTCAGGACGGCCAGGGAATCAGGACGGGAGAGACCGTGCTGAAGCTCAAAGGCGGAATTCGCCGCATCCTTGCCGGGGAGAGGGTTGCACTGAACATCCTTTCACGCATGAGCGGTATCGCTACACTTGTCCGCAGCCTGGTGGAAAGGGCCAATGAGGTGAACCCGAACATCCGGATTGCCTGCACACGCAAGACCACTCCTGGCTTCGGTTTCTTTGAAAAGAAGGCCGTCATCCTTGGTGGAGGGGACCCACACAGATTCCGCCTGGACGATGCCATCATACTGAAGGACAATCATCTCAGAAGCATGGGTTCGATTGCAGAGGGGGTCAGGGAGGCAAAGAGATCCAGCTTCACCAAAAAGGTGGAAGTGGAGGCAGAGGCCCTGAAGGGGGCCATGGAGGCTGCCGAGGCCGGAGCGGATATTGTCATGCTGGATAACATGTCCCCTCGCCAGGCAGCAGAGAGCTGTAAAAAACTGAAAGAACGCTTCCCAGGGATCATCCTTGAGGTCTCGGGTGGGATTACCCCGGATAACATATCGGAATATGCGGAATCTGCCGATGTGATCTCCCTGGGATACCTCACACATTCCTACCGCTCTGTGGATTTCTCCTTAGAGCTGGACTGAAGGTTACCCCATTCCCCCATTTCCTCAGAACCCGAGCCTCTCTCCTACAAGAACCACATGCAGCCTGTCCCTGATGTACTCTCCCTCGATGATCACATACTTGTTACACATCCGCTGCGGAGGCCAGCAGTTCTCCTCGTCACAGATACCGGTTTCCCTGCACGGTGGATTTGTGCCTACACGCCGGACATTGATAGGCCCAGCCAACGAATGGACCCGTGCGATCCCCTCCTCGATGGAGTCCACGATCTTATTTACCCCGGCAAGGATGATCACCTTTTTGGGGCCGTAGATCATGCCTGCCACCCTGTTGCCCATGCCGTCCACATTCACAAGCTGGCCCTGAAGGGTAATGGCGTTGGTGCTCGCGATGAGCACGTCCGCCTGTAGGGACTGATCCCTCATTCTGTTGATCTCTTCCTTTGTCAACCCTTCCTTGTACCTGTCTAAAAGGTTTATCTGGAGCTCTCTGAGCCGTTCTATAAGCCCGGACTCGATCACCGTTGTGGAGCCGGCCAGACCGACTGTAGAGCCGCGGGGGATGAGGTCGGCAACCTGCTCGATGCCCTTTTCCACGGAATCGAAATAGAACCCTTTTATCTGCCGCTTTTCGAGATTCTTGATGACCTCGTGCGCCCTTTTTCTGTGGATGGTTAGTTCGTGCTGGTTTTCGATTTTCATGGGAATGGAATCTCCGGCATGGTTAATAAATTTAGTTTGCTTATCTTTAGCACTTTCCAGGCGAATCAGGGGAATCATTAAATAATTCCCTGAACTGGTCTCGGGCATGTTTCTTTCTGTGTACGGACATGTCAATCTGGACATTATTCTCAACCTGCCAAGATTCCCGGAGCCCAACACCTCCATAGAGATCATAGATTCCAGGCGGTATTTCGGGGGAACCGCGGGGAACGTCGCAAGGATCGCCGCAGCACTTGGTACTCCCCTATATCTGGTCTCCTATGTCGGTGAGGACTTCCCTGAGGATTACTTGGCCGCCCTTCTAAACGAGGGCGTGGATGTTGGCTATCTCAAGCGGGTTAACGGATACCATACCCCCACCTGCTGGATCATGAGTGACAAGGCGCATAACCAGATCGCTGTGATGGACCAGGGTCCGATGAAGGACATGGAGAACTTCGAGCCCGATCGTGCCCCTATCGAGAACTCGGAGGTCATCCATATCGCAACCGGACGCCCGGGTTTCTATATGAAGGTCGTGGAAACCGCCCGCAAGCTCGGGAAGAGGATCGCTTTCGATCCCGGACAGGAGCTCCATTATGTCTATAGGCCGGAGAGCTTCCTGGATATGCTAAGGTATGCGGACATCTTCTTCTGCAATGAGGGCGAGGGAAGAAAGGCGTTGGAATACTCTAAGAAAAGCGAGCTTACAGACCTCCTGAATGAGGTAGGCACCATTGTCCAGACCCTTGGGAAGAGGGGGAGCAGGATACTCACAAAAGAGGAAGAGATCTTTATTCCTGGCGTCGAGGTGGAGAATCCGGTGGATACAACCGGTGCCGGGGATGCCTATCGAGGCGGGTTCTATGCCGCACTCTACCGCGGTCTGACATTGGAGGCCTGCGGAGCCGCCGGGGCAATAACCGCAGCCGAGGTGATCAAGGTGCCGGGTGGACAGACCAATATACCATCCTGGGGGTTTGTCGAGGAAAACCTCAAGGCCCGAGGGTATCGTTAGTTTTCCTTTATCCAGTATCTTCTCCACGGAAATTTTATATGTTAGATTTAAATCTCTTTACTGGCTGTATGGAGAGGGGAAAAAAAAATACTAAATTAAACGAAAAATGCCCAAAATAAAAAAAGAGGTGACGACATGGGAAAGAGCATAACCCAAAAGATCTTGGAGCAGCATATCGTGGAAGGAAGGTTCGAGCCCGGCACAGAGATCGCCATAAAGATTGATCAGACATTGACCCAGGATGCTACCGGCACCATGGCGTACCTTCAGTTCGAGGCCATGAATGTACCAAAGGTCAGGACAGAGCTGTCTGTCGGCTACATCGACCACAACACAGTCCAGATAGGCTTCGAGAATGCGGATGATCACAAATATCTTCAGACCGTGGCTGCGAAGTACGGCATTATCCTGTCAAGGGCGGGGAACGGCATCTGTCACCAGGTCCATTTAGAGCGTTTTGGAGGGCCGGGAAAGACCCTGCTTGGCTCCGATTCACACACACCGACCGGCGGCGGGATCGGGATGATCGCTATCGGTGCCGGGGGATTGGACGTGGCCGTTGCCATGGCCGGGGGTCCGTTTTATCTGACCAGCCCGCGAGTGATCAAGATCGATCTCAAAGGAAGGCTTAAGCCCTGGGTTGCGGCAAAGGACGTGGTGCTTAAGGTGCTGGAGATGTTCACCACAAAAGGGAATGTCGGGTGCGTATTCGAATACGGCGGCGAGGGTGTGCGAACCCTGTCCGTGCCCGAGAGGGCCACGATCACCAACATGGGCGCGGAATGCGGGGTGACCACCTCGGTTTTTCCGAGCGATGAGACCACTCGCCTATTCCTTCGGGCCGAGGGCAGAGAGGAGGACTGGGTGGAACTCAAGGCGGATGATGATGCAGAATACGACAAGGTGATCGATCTTGACCTTGGGGAGGTCGTACCGCTTACCGCCTATCCGCACAGCCCGGGTAACATCAAGACTGTGAGGGAACTGGATGGTATGGAGGTGGACCAGGTGTGCATCGGGAGCTGCACCAATTCCTCCTACAAGGACCTGATGACCGTTGCAGGGATATTGAAGGGGAGGAAGGTCCATCCAAATGTTAGCTTTGTTATTGCGCCCGGATCGAAGCAGGTGCTGGAGAACATTGCCCGGGAGGGGGCGTTGGCGGACCTCATATCCGCAGGTGTCAGGATAGCGGAATCGGCCTGCGGCTTCTGTATCGGTAACAGCCAGTCCCCGAAGACCGATGCTGTGTCCATCCGAACGAGCAATCGGAATTTCCTTGGGCGTTCCGGTACGAAGAGTGCGCAGGTGTATCTCACCAGCCCGGAGACCGCTGCTGCGGCGGTGATTACCGGCAAGATGACCGACCCGCGCGATCTTGAGTATATGGGGATCGGGTATCCGGATATCAGGATGCCGGAACGATTCTATATCGACGACAGCATGTTCGTTCATCCATCCGGGCATCCCGGGACCATCGAGATATACCGGGGGCCGAACATCGGTGACCCGCCTTCCAGTGTACCCATGCCTGAGGTAATCAGCGGGGAAATAACGATCAAGGTGGGGGATAAGATAACGACCGACCACATAATACCGGCGGGCAGCAAGATGAAATACCGGTCCAATGTCCCGAAATACTCGGAGTTCGTGTTCGAGATCGTGGATCCGACATTCCATGACCGGGCATCGAAGATTCGGGATGATGGGGGACACAACATCATCGTCGGGGGTCTAAGCTACGGCCAGGGTTCATC
>DAOVMN010000420.1 GCA_030630685.1 Thermoplasmata archaeon
CTCTCCCTTTTTTCTCATCCAATCACCTCGAGATTAAACTTTCCCTTGGCGAATTCCCTGGCCTCCTTAGGGGTAACCCTGTGATGTGAGGCGATCCTTCCCCTTGCAATCTTCCTCCTGGATACCCGGTACCCTTTCCTTTCCAGGACGACATTGATGTCCAGACCGAATATACCAATAGCTGGATCATATTTCTGACCCTCGAAGGAGGTATAGTCCGGGATACCAAAGGAAAAGTTGCCAGACCTGTCGAAACAATAGGAAGGGAGCCTGTTGTTCCTCACCCACAGAGCTCTCCTGATCATCTCCTCTGCTTCCTTCCCACGGAGAGTGATCTTAACCCCGATGGGCATCCCCTCCCTGATACCGAGGTCCTTGTTCGTGGTCTTGGAAATGGTCTGCACAATCTTCCTGCCGTTGGTGAGCCTCTGGAGCACCCTGTCTGCCTTTGCAAGCTTTTCTCCTGCTTCTCCAACCCCGATATTCATTACAACCTTCCCTACGAAAATCTCCCTCATGGGGTTCTTGTTTTTATCAGCCATGGACCTTCACCTCCGGAACCACAACCTCCGGCAGCCTGTCACCTATGATAAAGACATAGTCCTCTATGGTGGACACCCCCTCTTTGAAGTAAACGATGTTGGGGTTTGGCCCTTTCATTATCTCGTGGTGATCGATTGTCACCACTCTACCGTTGTGTTTTCCCCCGGTAATCATGCAAATCTTCCCTGGTTCGAAAGGAAAGTGAGCAATGAGCTCCTGCCCTGGAATGGTTATCTTGAGGACATCCTTTGTCCTGTATTGTCTCTGCACGATGATGTTCCTTCCGTCATGGAGATTAAGCTGAGTGAAACCGCCCTTGACAATGGTCTTGTTATCGATCCTGACTAACTTCCAGCCCGCCTTCTCCTCTATAATCTCGAATAATCCAATCTTTCCTTGAGGGTCCATGAGTACCCGGTAATACTTCTTAATAGACGGGATGGAAAGCACATCCATCAAACCCAATGGGAATCTGTAGTCTGTTGTAGCCTTTCCGTCCACATAAATCTTGCGTTCCCCAATGATCTTTCTTACTTCCCTCGAGGTGTTGGCAAGTCCCAGCACATCCCTGACAGCCATTATGAGCGGTATGCTCTCCCTCACGGCATGAGGACCCGGGGATGGGCTTACTGTCCATTTCTTTACCTTCCTCTCAAGCCTCCAGGTTCTGGGTGCGGCCAGTCTCTTTATTCTCCTTGTCACTCTGGTCCCTCCTTTTCTTCATCGTCGCGATTATCGTCGGTTTCTGGTACCTCATCCGATTCTGTGCTCTCGATTTTTTTGTCATCTTCGAGAAGCTCGTCGGTTTTTGATTTTTCTGGGGATTCGGTTGTTTTGACTATTTCCTTGGGAACTTTCTCTGCCTTGGGTTCCTCGGGTTCGGAGGCCTCGGTTGATTCCGCCTCCTTGCCCATTTCCTCATCAGTTTCCTCTTTTTCTTCCTCTACTTCCTCCTCACCCCTTTCCACAACCACTTCTTTAGGCTCTTTTTCCTCTGCTTCTCTCTCTTCCATTTCTTCTTCCATTTCTTCCGCCTCTTCTTCTTTCCCTTCTTCTTCGTTGGTTATGGACAGACTAACTGAATCCGTGGATTCGGCCTCTTCCTCCTCTTCAATGGCTTCCTCGGGCATTCCCTCTCCAATCGATTCAGTGACCTCGATCTCTTCCTGGGCCTCCCTCATTTCCTCCTCGGAAAGGCGCTGCTCACTGAGTATCCTCTCGAATTTCTTCTTCCTGCGTCTGTCTGACAGATCGAGTTTGATGATCTCGATGTTGGACGGATCGATGGGTTTTGGAACGCTTTTTCCATCAGCCTTTTGATAGGTCATGCCGTCGATTGTGACATTCATTTTCTTCAGGTTTACTCCGATTATCTTTCCTTCATGTCCCTTGTAACCGCCTCGTGTGACCCTTACAACGTCCCCTTTCCGAACCGTCATCCTTCGTGGGTAATACTCCTGTTTTTCCCTGAGCTCCCTGCTTAATGGGGAGGCCATCATCTTGCGCCTCCTGTTCTTTGGGGCATTGTACCGTGCCTTTCTCTGTTTTCGTGGTTGTTTTGAACTTGTTCTTTTCTTCGCTTCCATGACCATCTGCTTCACCTCACACAATAATTCTTGCATTGGCCGCTATCCTTGGCCACCTCTCCGCGGCTTCCCTTGCCACGGGTCCCTTGATGTCCGAGCCCTTCGTCTCACCAGTGGGGGTGGTGAGCACTGCGGCATTGTCCTCGAACATCACCATGGTACCATCTGGCCTTCTGAAGGGCCTCCTCTGTCTTATCACCACCGCATCGTAGAGCTGCCTTCGTGTCTCCGGGTTACCCTTCTTTACAGTCACCTTCATCATGTCCCCAATGCCGGCCGCAGGGTATCTTCTGTGTTTCACCTTGTGTCTGGGCACGGTCACTATTTCCACCACCCTGGCACCTGTGTTATCCACACAGATAAGCC
>DAOVMN010000367.1 GCA_030630685.1 Thermoplasmata archaeon
AAGGTGTGGGGGTACATGAGAAGATAGGCACCGATATTCGTCCACATGTCATAGACCAGAACGAACATCAGGCCGAACATGGAGGTGTTGGCAATGGAACCCCTGTCAAGCTTTGAGGAGTTCTTCTTGAAATAATCCCGGTAATGCCTGGATATGAGGGCAACGAACAGGAATCCGGTATAGGTGAACACCAGAATAAGGGAATACCTGGAGGTCATCGAAAGGTTCCCCATGAAGAGGTCGCTGATGCCCATGGCCGTGAGGGGTACAAGTAGGGCGTACCATTCCCTGATGTACACCGCGGCGATAAAGGTCACCACCATGATGGTTTCTATGTTCGGGTAGTTTTTCAGTGCGATCCTTCCCAGTGCTCCGATGAATATGAGGAAAAGCGCCAGAATGACATTGTTTTTCAGGTTTCTCATGTTCTCACCTTTTAGGGGTTGTGGCATTTGGAAATGGATATTTATTGATTGTGGTGGACCATTCAGAACTTTCCGAGTCTCCCTTATACTTTTTTGTCAACTGACAACATCTACACCAAAGATCTGTCAACTGACAGAGGAACCTCTAAAATCAAAAATTCGGTTCCAATTAATCAGAACTTCCCAAGCTTTCCTTCCATCATCCAGAAATACACATCCTTGAGCGAGACGCCGCTCGTAGAGAACTCCAGTACGAACCTTGACCTCTTGAGAAGCTGTTTGATAATTTCATCCACCTCGGACTCGTCATGTGCAAAATATCGGATCTTGTTCCCGTACCTGCGGAAGTCGCTGCCAATGGAGGCAAGCTGCTTGTCGCTCATGTCCTTCTTCAGGGAGACATTAATATCGAACCGGTAAGGCACCATGGCAAGGAGCTCCTTTACACTCACGATCTTGTAGAGCACCCCTCCCTTGTCAAGTATGATGATCTTGTCGCAGAGCCTGTCCACCACCGTGGGCTCGTGGTCCACCATAAGGATGGTGAGGTCCCTAAGTTCGTCCTGTTCCAGGATGAAATTGATGATCCTCTCCTTCCTCTCCACGTCAAGGCTCACCACCACCTCGTCCAACATGAGAATCTTGGGATCCTTGATGAAACCGATGGCAAGGCGCACCATGGCCTTCTGGCCCTCGGAGAATCCCTCGAGCCGGGTATCCATCATGTGGAGTATTCCCATCCTTTTGAGGAACGGGATGATATATTCCGGTCTCTTACCAACTACCCTTCCGAAGAACTTCATGGTCTGCCTGAGGGAGAGCTTGTTCTGGAAGTTCAGGGCCGGAGAAACAAAGGAGAAGGCCCGTCTTGCCTGTTCCGGATGGCGGAAGATGTCGTTCCCGAACACCCTGATGGTCCCCTCGTCCGGTAGATAGATGGTGGATATGGTCTTGAGAAGGGTGGTCTTACCGCAGCCGTTAGGACCTATAATCGCCACATTCTGTCCTCTCTCGACCGTAAATGAGATATTATCGAGCACCCTTTTTTTTGGTCCGAGGAAGAAGCGTTCGGTGACATAGAAATCCTTGGATACCCCATCCACCTCGAGCGCCTTCACTCTGTCCACCTCCGTTTAATAGAACTCAAGGGTACCCCACCTCTGGCTTTTGTATTCCAGGATCTTGTAAAATATAAATGTAACGACCGCCAGGACCATGGTATAGATAAACATCTCTTTAATGGCGGACATGGAATCACCAATATCCTTTCCGATTATGATAACATCCCTTATGAAATACGCCCCCCTGACCAATGGAATGATCTTGATCTTGTCCGAAAGGCCCGGGGCATACTCGTCAAGAGCCTCCAGGGGGAAGTAGTACCCTGTCAGAACCTTCAGGCCGTACATGATCATCATGGCTGCCGGTGTTATCTTTTTAAAAATGATGTTCAGAGAGGATATGAAAAGTGATACCACAAGCATGAAGAGCCACATAAGCCCGAAGACAAGGAGGAGAAGAGGGAGGTCAGTAATGCGGAAACCTGCAAATACACCCAAAAGGTAGAATGGCGGAATGATGAATATCATAGTGATGATGAAGGTCTTGATACTTGAGGCGATGTTCCGTGAGAGAAGGAGGGTGGAGATGCTCACATTACTGGTAACAAGGAAGCCGATGGTTCCCCTGCTGGCCTCCTCGGGGATAGTGTTCACCGTGTCCTCGTAGGCCTTCCCGAAGAAGGCCCAGAACAGCACACCGACAAGAAGGAAGTTCCTGAGGTCATAGTCTATTCCCATCCTGTTCTTCGGGCTACCTATGAGGAAATCACCTCCTTCAAACTTGGTTACATTCTCGTGGAGATATTTCACTCTAAATATATGGGTTCCCTTATTCCTAAAATGTACCACAGGGTCCCCTTTCTCCTCCCATGAGAACTCCCCCATTTCATTGGTTTTTCCGACATGCTCCCCATCAATGAACACGGTTGCATTTCTGATTATCCTCTCCTTTCCCCCTTCTTTGTTATTCCTGACCTTTATTATAAGTCCTTCTTCATCCATAACCGAATCAATGGTGACATCTACTATGACACGATATGTGTTATCAGTAGTTCCCTCAGGCAGGAAATAGAATGAATCATAAGCAAAGTAGGTGTCTTTCTCTATCCTATCATCATCATCCCCTTCATGATTATAACTTACCTCTACTTCGTTCTCAAAGGAGGTGTCGTCAAGGAAATCAGAAACCTCGGGCAGGGAAAGGGAAAGATCGAATCGTTTCCCGTTAAAGGTAAGGCCGGAGTGCCTAAACCGCTCTGTCTGGTTAGCTGTCCATCGAAGGATATCATGCCCGTTTATCGATATCGAAAGCTCGGGGTATTTCTGCAAGCCCTCCATCCGACCATATCTGTCTTTCCCTATGTGTTCCATGATGGTGATATTCTCATCCGAAGCATAGAAATAATTACCATCCACATCGTAGATGAATATC
>DAOVMN010000018.1 GCA_030630685.1 Thermoplasmata archaeon
GATTGCCCGAACCTGACGAACATCGATAACTCCATTGCCTTTGCCATCATCAGATCCGGGGTCAATGCATTCTTTGGGGGGATGCGGTACGAGTACACCGGAGTATATGATACAAATGACCAGTATCCATTGGTGGCAAGTGGCTCGCCCAGGCTCTCGCAAATAATTATTGCGAAGTTGACAGAGGAGGATCTGTCCTCTGGCTTGGCGCTACGAGAAGCAAAGATCCAGTACATGAACGAGCTCGATGACAGCGATGAGATGGACTACGATGTTGCAATAAAGATCTTGTATGGTGACCCCACCTTCAATCCCTATGAGCCGTATAATGCTTAGAAATGGCGAGGAAAAAACGATGAATGACTTTCAAGATGAAGACCCCCGAACCGACGATTGATCTATGGATGACGGAGGGAAAATGAGCCACTTCTCCAGAATGAAAACATTCGGGAATAAGAACCCAAGACTCACCATCCTTCTCGCGGTGGTGCTTGTTGTGATCATCGTGGGAGCTGGATTTTACTATGTGGTCCTGAGGAATGAGGAGGATTTCGACCCCACCATCATCGAGTTCGACTGGCAGCGAGCGTATGCGGATGGCCAGTATTTGATAAGGGACGGTCCGCGTCTGGCAGGCACGGAAGAAGAATACAGGGCGGCGGAGTACATTGCCCGGGAATTTATAGCGGCCGGCCTTTCCAACGTGCGCATCGAAAATTACACGGTAGGGCTCTACGAAGTAGATCATGCCTCCCTCAATCTCCAGGCCCTCTCCCTGGAGCTCGGCTACATCTACAAGGACTATCGGCATCTATATGAGTTTGCGGTCATGGGGTATTCAGGCTCGACCAATGATGAGGAAGGATTCGATATCGTCTTTGTGGGCAATGGAACAGACGAAGCCTATGCAGAAGCCGGGGATGTTTCCGGGAAAGCGGTACTCGTACGGACAGACAGGACACTCTCGTACACCCAATTGTACATACAGGCCATGAACCATTCTGCGGGTGCGAGTATTATCTATGGGGATCGTGCGAGATCGATCAGCAGGACCTCGGCACTCCCTGACGAAGAGAACGGTGGACTGAAACCCATTACCGATGAATACCCGAACGATCAGCTCATCCCGCACATGATGGTTTCCCCTGAGGTGGGTGAGGAGATAAAAAGTTGGAACGAGAACTCCACCGGGCTCACAGAACACTGTCAGCTCAACATCGATTTCGATGTCTCGATCGAGGATAGGATCACCAAGGTCGTGATAGGTGAGATTATAGGGAAAGAAAAACCAAAGGATTTCGTGGTGATGGGGGCACATCATGATACCGTCTACACCGGGGAGGGGGGAGCGGACAACACCGTTGGCACGTGCTGTATTATTGAGACTGCAAGACAGCTTGCCCACTACAAACCGAAACGCACCATCAAGATGATGACCTTCGGGGCTGAAGAGGAGGGACTCCTTGGGTCAAAGGCTTATGTGCTCAATCACAGCGAGGAGATCGAGAAGCACTGCATCTTCATGACGAACTTTGACATGACATGTTTGAATGTTACGGAAGACGGAAAGAACAACACCTTCCCTGTGAACGCGAATTCGGAAAGGCGAAGAAAGGAGATCGAAAAGGTGGGAAAGGAGTTCTTCAAACAGAATCCTGAGCTTGACGAGAAATATAACTTCTCTGCTGGTATCATGGAGAATTATCCGTATAGCGACTTTTTCCATTTTGGGTACCATGGTTCTGACTTTGCAGCGGGCTGGGGACAGAACTCCCCTGGCTACCACACACCCGGGGACAAATTAGAGTACACGAATCCAGAGAGCTGGCAGATCGCAGGGAGGATCATGGGCTCGTATACGCTCTGGCTTGCGGACGAGTAGAACAACAAGCTTCGGAAAAACCCGATATCAAAACCTTAATAAACTTCCGACGCTGAGCAAACCCAAGTTCAAAGGTGAACTCCCATGCGCCCAAACAATGGATTACCAAAACCCGCTCCTATTCATGCACTGGTCCTAAGCTTGATGCTTGTTCTCCAGGCACTCGTTCTTCCATTTTTCCTTTTCCCGGAAACTGCGGAGGCAGAGGGTTCGAGAGGAGATGGCACAATTCTCTATGTGGACGATGACGCCCCTGACGGCGGGAACGGAAGCCTGGAGAGGCCGTTCAACTCTATTCAAAACGCCCTAAACTTTGCGAGCCCTAAAGATGTTATTCGTGTGTTCGAAGGCACTTATAATGAACAGGTTGTTGTATCAAAGACCATCTCATTGATCGGCAATGGCTCCACTGACACCGTAATAACCTATGAAAACGGCGATGTGGTTACCCTCACGGCTAGCCGGGTGAACATCAGCGGCTTCCGGATCACCGGAGGAGGTTGGGGAGCAGGGATCAAGGTGGAATCAGATAATAATACCATCCTTCAGAATAGGATAATGAACAAGAACTATGGAATCCATCTGTTCTTCTATGGCAACAATACACTTTCGGAAAACAACTGCTCATTCAACACCCTGGGTATTTTTCTCACGGATTCATCCTATAATACCCTATCGAGTAACACATTGTATGAGAACACGAATTATGGGATATACCTGTCGGATGGCGAGTTACGGGATAATGTCATTTTAAACACCAATACCATTAACGGCAGGAATCCCCTCTTTTATTATGACGAACACGGCACAGAGGCCGACCCGATCGTTATCAAGGATGTGCAGGATGGGGAAGGGGATTCAAGGTTGACGAATCTTGGATATGTCATTCTATACAATTGTTCGGACTTTATACTTGAGAACATCAAGGTCACACACTGCTCAAAAGGGATCCAGATAGAGCGATCACACCATATCGAGGTCTTTTCCTGCAACATTTCCGTAGTTGATACTGCGGTGGGGGTAAGGCATTGTGACCATGTTATCATCGAGAACAACTATATCTCGAATAACACGAACGGCATATCCCTCTTCAACTCGAACAACAACACCATACAGCACAACGAGTGTGCACATAATAAATATGGCGTCAAATTGGACTCCTCCTCTGGCAACCTGCTTGTCAACAACACCTGCACCCTGAATACGCATTCCGGGATATATCTCTCCTATGGTAGTAATGAAAACACTGTGAAAGAAAACAACGTTTCCTCGAATTTCTATGGTATCCATGTATACGAAAACAGCGATGATAATACCCTTGCCGGAAATGACTGTTTCGAAAATTATTATGGGATCTTCCTTCTCGAGGACTGTGAAAATAATATCATTACCTTGAACAATTGTTCAAATAACACGAATGGGATATACGTCACATGGGGAAGCACCCATAGCACGATCCAGAATAATACCTGCAACGATAACGAGGAATGTGGGATCCATCTGTTCGAGGGTTGTAACGATTCGATTATTTCAGGGAATACCTGCTCCAATAACTCGTATGGCATATATCTTGAAAAATCCGGCCATAATATGGTAACAAAAAACATCCTGAACAACAATTCGAACTTTGGAATATATCTCGAGGATGGAAAACTGAACGACAACATCATCGCGAATGACAATGTTATCAACGGAAAAAACCTCCAATACTACTATCATGAAAAAGGTAGCGAAAGCGATCCCATCGTGGTCAGGGACAAGTATGATACGGCTCTCGACACCACAATGACGAACCTGGCCTTCCTCATACTGTACAATTGTTCATACTTCCTCATAGAAAACATCTCGACCACCCACTCCGAGCGGGGAATCACTATTGATAAATCAAGCCAGATCGAGATGGTATCCATCAATCTCACCAATTCCAATTCCGCTGTTTGCATAAGGGATTCCAGTCAAATTACCATGAAAAATAATTCTTTCTCAAATAATATCCATGCCCTATCCCTCTATCATTCGAGCAGCAATACAATATATGGCAATAATTGTTCTGACAACGATTATGGGATCAGACTCGAATCCTCGGGAAATAATAACCTCACGAATAATTCATGCATATCAAATACCAACCATGGCATCTTCTTGCACAAGGACTGTAACAATAATACCCTCATCCAAAACAACTGCTCCTTCAATAAAAATGGTATATATCTTTTGGATAACTGTTCCACTAATATTATCGCTGACAATACCTGCACCGAGAACGATTATGGCATATACATGATAAATTCTACACATAACAAAATCTTGAACAACACATGTTCGAACAACGATTATTATGGTATCTACCTCTGCGAGGATTGCAGCAATACGATCATCACAGGGAATAAGTGCTCATACAACAGGAACGGTATCTATCTCCATGGATCGATGAATAATGGGGTTAGAAACAATACGTGCACCTTGAATGATCGAAGTGGAATAACCATTGCCTTTGGCAGTGAAAATAACACGATCTCAGGGAACAACTGCTCGAACAATGAATTCGGGGTCTATCTGAGAGACAGCTTGAGGAACACTATTGAAAAGAATACAATGAACAACAATTCTCAATACGGGATCTTCTTTGAAGACCGTGAACTCAACGATAACATCATCCTCGGCTCCAATGTTATCCAGGGTGGAGCCCCCTATGTGTATATGAATGAAAATGGAACCAAGGGCTCTCCGATTGTTGTTCAGGGCTTAAGCGATTCTGTTAATGATTCCAAAAAGATAAACCTCGGTTTCTTGATAGTACACAATTGTTCATATCTTATTTTGCAGAATATCTCGATCGACGACGCCGGGCATGGTATCTATGTTGACAAATCAATGGATATTGAGATTATCTCTGTGTATGTCTCCGGTATCATCTCCGGAATATCACTTAGACACTCCTATGCCCTTACCGTCAAGAACTCTACATTCTCGGATAACACCGATATAGGACTCTCACTCTTCAATATCACAGATACCGTAATAGAAAACAATACTGCTACAGACAATGAATTTGGAATAAAACTTGAGAATGCAGATGGGAACATGATAGTGAACAATACCTGCGAATCGAATCAGAATGGGATCAATTTCACCAATTCCTCCTTTAATGTCCTTACCAATAACTCATGCTCTTTCAACTCCCGGAATGGCATCTCCGCATATAATGGGTGCAATAACAACTCCATTGAAAATAACACCTGCACCTCTAATTCACGGAACGGGATCGACCTCGGTAATGATTGCAGGAATAATACAATCTCGAACAATACCTTGACCTTTAACAATGGTGACGGTCTTTCTCTCCATGATGGAAGTAATGATAACTTCGTGAGGGATAACAACTGCTCTGAGAATACGATTGTCGGGATCAAGTTAGTTAAAGTATGCATTAACAATATTATCATCAATAATTCGTGTAAAATGAATGGCTGGGCTGGACTCGGTCTGATGAGCGGATCAAACTTGAATGTGATAACCGATAATAATCTTTCACAAAACTCAAAATACGGCATTTATATTTTTGAAAGCGCATACAATACCATTGATGAGAACGTCATCAACGGAAACAGTTTGTTCGGCATACTATTCTACAAAAAGGATTTGAATCGTAACAAGGTCACACGTAATAACACCATCAATGGTTTTCATCCCCATTATTACATGGACGAGGGTGGAAGTGCACTTGAACCATTAATCATAAGTGATCTCAAAGATACCCCTATATCAGGAAAATCCATAAACGTGGGTTTCATTATTCTGGTCAACTGCTCCAATATCCAATTGGAAAATATTTCCATAAATTATGCAAATAATGGAATACATATAACCGGCTCTTCTCATATTGTATTGATCTCATCAATGATATCCTGCCCCGACACCGGAATAACCCTAACCCGATCTCTCAACTGTACATTTGATAATATTTCTGTGAATGAGTGCAACGATGCCGTCCTTCTTACCTATACAAAGGATTCGCTTGTGAGTAATTGTACAATTTCTAACAATACCAGAGGTATCGCTTTGGAATATGCAGAGTATAATTTCATCCAGGGAAATCACCTGTTCCACAACGAGAAAGGGATCCATCTCCTGAGTTGCTGCAATAACACTATCTCCTCTAATAACCTCAGCCGGAACGTGAAAAATGGGGTTGAACTGGAATCATATAGTTGGACAGACGGTGGATCGATCTTTATTAACAGAACCTCTGATAACCACATCCAAAACAATACCATAACCCATAACGGGGACGAAGGGATCCTCATAGATCTCAGCTATAATAACTATTTGAACAACAATACCATATCTAACAGTCCCGTGGGGATAAGGGTTATCAAACGAATGTTTACAATATCAGGTGCAATGGGACCAAAGAATGTAAACATCACATGCACGGGAAATGAGGCGCATTTCAATAATATCACAGAATGCTCGAACTATGGTGTGGACGCATCGGATAATGGATCCGCACTCTTCGATGCTACCTACAACTGGTGGGGAGACGCATCCGGTCCATATCATCCCCATGATAATCCCAATGGTATAGGGAACAAAGTATCGAATTATGTGATTTTCAGCCCATGGATCGGGAAACCGAAGACGATTTACAATATTCAAAAAGACACATATTATTACACGATCCGGGAAGCCATCGATGCGGCTGGTGAGGGAGACACCATCCAGGTACATGAAGCGATCTATCGAGAGGACGTGGTTGTCACCAAATCAGTGAACCTGATAGGAAACGGCTCAGGGAAGACCGTTATCCGTCCCATGGCTCCCTATCGATATTTCCCGTTAGGGTGCCAATACCTGATCAGGATCGTGGCCGATGGGGTAAATATCAGTGGATTCGATGTTTCAGGGAATGGAAATCCCGCCACCGGGATCCTCGTTGAATCCGAGTATAATCGGATCTTCAATAATGATTGCTCGGGCAACTATCAGGGCATCTCCCTGGTAAAAGCTAATGATAATGTTGTCGAGCATAACAACTGCTCTGAGAACATTCAATACGGCATCTGGTTGAACGGTGCCAACAGGAATACGATCCAGCACAATGATCTGCGCTCGGCGGCCCAGGAAAATGGAATATATCTTAAACGCTCAGGACAGAATATCATACAGCACAACACGATCCTTGAGCATTCCAATTATGGGATATATCTGATGTCCTCGAGGGAGAGCACCATCCGAAATAACACAATCAAAGAGAACAAGAAAGGGATGGTCTTAACCCGCTCGAATTACACCATCATCTCCGACAATACCGTGGAAAACAACGAGTATGTGGGATTGATTCTGGATGGGTCGGCCTTCTGTGTGATAAGAAACAACACATTACAGGGAAGCGAGTATGGAATTCTCCTGGGTGAGAAGAGCGTATGCAACACCATGCAGAACAACACGTGCCTGGATAATGTGGCAGGGATCAGAATCATGTATGGCTTCGAGAACAAGGTGAAGGAAAACATCCTCTTTGATAATAAATATGGAATTCACATAAGCAGTTCCCATGACAACACAATTGAGGGAAATACAATCGAGCAGAACGAGGAGGGCATCCATGTCTTTGGTTCGTATGATGATATACTCTCCGACAACAACATCACATCTAACGAATATTCAGGCATGAATCTCTCGTTCGTTACGGGAGCGAGGATCCATCTCAACATCATCGGTCCGGGGAATAAGATCGGATTGCTAATATCCCAGTCCCTAAATCCAACTATAAACAACAACACCATTCATAACAACGAGAAGGGGATGATATTCTCATCATCCCCGGAGTGCATGGCCCAGTATAACAATATCTTTGAGAACAAGTTGTTTGGAGTAGATGCAAGCTTCAACAATGCAAAGATAGTGAATGCAACAAATTGCTACTGGGGGGATCCATCCGGTCCTCATCATGATACAAAGAACCCTGCGGGCAAGGGAGATAATGTTACGGATTATGTGGATTTCGAGCCGTATGCTACCGAATCCCTTGTTTTTGCGGTTATCGAATCCATCGAGCCTTTGGAAGCTCTGGATATCGAAACCGTCTCCTTCCGCGGGAGAGGTGTCTCCTTCGATTCAACGATCATGAGGTATGTATGGAACTCCACCATAGATGGTGAGATATACAATGGCACAAACGCTTCATTTACACGCTCTGACCTCACTAACGGCACCCATACCATCTATCTCTATGTGATGGACGACAGGGGGATCTGGTCGAGGCCTGCTTCCGCCTGCCTTATCATCAACGGCAAACCGCGGGTGAATCTCGATCTCCCTTCATGGATCCTGGAAGGGGAGGACATCCTGCTTAAAGGGAATGTGATCGATGACGGAGAGATCGTTCGATATCAATGGAGATCATCCAGGGAGGGATTGCTCTACGATGGATCAAATGAAGAATTCATCTGGAAAGGGCCCTCCTGGGGCAAACGGATTATTTATTTCAGGGTCATGGACGACAGAGGTGCATGGTCTGATACCGCACAGGCGGATTTCGGTGTCTATGCACGGCCAATAGCACACATCGATCTTATTACCCCTGAACACTCGATACGGGGTGATACCATTCATTTCAAGGGTCATGGTACCGATTACCTGGGGATTGACCAATATGTCTGGCACACCTCGAACGGGGACAAGGTCATCGGTACATCAGAGGAGTTCGATTATTCCGGATTGTCCAATGGAACACACATCATCTCTTTCAGGGTACGGAACACGAATGGCGTCTGGTCGGAATGGGTGACACAGACCATCACCATCAACGGGATACCAAAAGCGGTGATCGAATCTATCTCTCCGAACCCCGCAACAGGGGAAGATACCATCCTGTTCAAGGGGAAGGGATTGGATGACGGAAAGATCACCCGCTATATATGGAACTCGAGCATTGACGGAGAGATCTACAACGGTACCTATGATTCTTTCTCCACGATTCATCTCAGTTTCGGCATTCATAACATCTCCCTGATCGTCAAGGATGACAACGGGATCTATTCCGAGGCGGTAAATTCCACCCTCGTTTTCACGATGAGGCCCTTCCCTAAGATCGATAAAATCACCCCGAATCCCGCCTATATCGGCGAGAGGATCAGCTTTATCGGGAACGGGACCGATGACGGCAATATCACATTATATCACTGGCGCTCGGACATCGATGGATTGATCTACAACGGGAGCGAGCCCATCTACAACACCTCGTCTATTTCTCCGGGTATCCATACCATCTATTTCCGGATCATGGACGATATGGGGATATGGAGTGATGAGATATATTCTGTCATCGAGGTATTCGATAATAAGCCGCCACAGATCTTGATTCTCGGACCTGAAGATAATGCCACGGTGAACGGAACAGTATCCATCTATGGCACCACCTGGGATGACGGGAAGGTATCGCGGGTCGAGTATCGAATCGAGGGTTCCGAGGGCTGGAAGGTGCTCACGGGACAGCTCAGGTACTGGAACATCGATTGGGACACAACCACGGTTTCGAACAAGACCTACACATTCGTCTTCAGGTCGCATGATGGCACACTCTATTCCTCCCCCGTATACCTCAATCTCACGGTTGCGAACGAGAAACAGGATGACGTGATGGATGAGGACGAGGAGGATGATGCCCTTTTCACCATGAGCTTGCCGTTCATTGTGTTGGTCATTTTAGCCATCCTGACAGTTATCGGATTCGCTTACCACCTTTCGCAGAGGAAATCCCATGAAACAATGCCTGACCAGAAAAAGACAGAATGGCCGACATTGCAAGGGAATGAAAAGAAAGAATCCCGATCAATTCCTCAGGGATTCAAGGAAATGGCACCCAAACGGCAGCCTGATAAATCAGATGATGGAATCCCGCGTGTCCAGCCCGGACAAAGCCTGAGCGAGGGTACATGGGTTTGTCCCAAATGCGGAAAACGTTTGGATGGAAAATTCATATTCTGCACGGATTGTGGGTTCAGGAGAGGTTAGGAAGAGCCAAATCAATTGGATTATACACATATTATCCTTCCCCACTAAATTTAAATACCATCTATTGAATCATCTGAACATGAGAAACGGAGGCCTGACCAATGAGGCATGAAAATCCCTATCGCTTAATTCTTATGCAAACCATCATAGTGGTTATCATAACATTATTGCTATTTGTTGTATTAGCTAACGAGGTACAGGGACAACAAAAGGAACCAGAGTGGATATATGAATATAGCACCGGAATTAGCTCTGTGGATATTTCTTCAAATGGTTCCTACATTGTTGCAACAAACGGAGATACCCTTCTTTTTGAGAAAACAAACAGTACCCCGGTATGGGCTTATGAGGATGGAAATGGGCCCGTTGCAATAACTCCAGACGGGAAATATCTTGTGAGTAGTAAATTGAAAACAATCTATTTCTTTGAGAGGAATAATAGCACACCACTATGGAACTTCACAGCGGATGGATCCATTGCATCTATCGCAATTTCTTCAGAGGGCAAATATATTTCAGTAGGATGTTGGATGAAGAATAGGGTATATCTATTCTGCAAAGAGAATAACACACCACTCTGGAAATATGTATCAAATCAATATATATTCTCCGTTGCCATCTCATCGGATGGAGAATACATAGCCGCGAGTGGAAATCATATTATCGCATTATTCAATAAAACCAGCAAAACACCGCTATGGACCCATGAACCAGATGGCTATTGTACTGGTCTGGACATTTCTTCAAACGGCACATATATCGCTGCTGGAAGCAGGCAGGACACCACACTACGTTTATTCGCAAAAGACAATAGTACACCAATCTGGACAAATTCTTCAATAGGTGAGGTTAAAAATGTAAAAATCTCATCAGATGGTAAATATATCGCTGCCAGTGGAGGTTCTGATATCTACCTATTTGAAAGGAACAGCAGCACTCCAGAATGGAGATTTCATACAGAAAAGGAGATTATGTCACTGGATATGTCGGCAAATGGTGAATATATCGTAGCTGGGAACAAGTTTGATGATAATTCTCTCTATGTTCTCCAGAGAGAAAAACAGCAATTACTCTGGAAGTATGAATTTGATAGAGAGGTGCGTCCCGTAGCAATTTCATCAGATGGCAAATACATCGTTGCAGGTTCCAACAAGAAAATCTATTTCTTCACCGCTGATCCCCCAAATCAACCTCCAACTGCTCGTATAGATTTCATAACCCCGGATCCTGCGCTTGATACCGATCCAATCCATTTCCAGGGGAATGGTACAGATACCGACGGTAACATAACCCGCTATGCCTGGAGGAGCAGCATCAACGATGAGTTCTACAACGGGACAGGGTCCGAGTTTTACAATGACAGCCTTTCCATTGGAGAGCACCACATCTATCTGAAGGTCCAGGACAATGATGGGGCCTGGAGCAAAGAGGTTTGCAAGCCAATTTACATCACAGAGAAACCAATAGCATCCATTGAATATGTCTATCCATCTCCGGCTCTCTATGAACAGGATGTAACCTTCAAATCAAATGCCACTGATGATGGATCCATTGAACGGTATTTTTGGGAGAGCAGCATCAATGGAGTGTTCTACAACGACACTTTCTCCTTTTTCTATAATGCCACCCTTTCTCTTGGTAAACACATCATTACCCACAAGGTAACGGACAATCACAATTTCTGGAGCGAACCTGTCACATTCGTTCTTAACATTACAAACAGGCCTGTCGCCATCATCGAGAATATTTTCCCGGATCCTGCCCTGGATAGCGATTCCGTACATTTTCAGGGTAGCGGAACCGATGATGGAGACATAATCCGGTATGTTTGGAACTCATCAATTAACGGGGAACTGTACAATGGAACATCTAATGAATCTTTAAACGATTCTCTTTCGCCAGGATTGCACAACATCTCTCTCAGAGTGCAGGACAACCTTGGTTTCTGGTCCGAGCTGAATAATACTACGCTCATTGTCCACACACAACCTGTAGCAATAATCGAATCCATTTCACCTGACCAGACTCTTGAGGGAGAGGAGGTTCACTTTATGGGAAATGGCACGGATGATGGCACCATCACCCTTTATCTCTGGTGCTCCTCTCTTGACAAGAAGCTCTACAACGGCACGAACTCCAGTTTTTCCATTTCCAATCTATCCCTCGGCAATCACACCATCTATCTAAAGGTCCAGGACAACCATGGAATCTGGTCAGAAGAGGTAAACATGTCCCTTGTGATTAATCTCCAAACCACGGAGGACACCGAACCTCCAAGTGTAACAATCACCTCTCCGGAAGATGGAGCAACAGTGAACGGTACAATAACCATCTCAGGAACTGCCTATGACAATGTGGGCATTGTGAAAGTAGAATACCGCTTTTATGGCACAGAAGAGTGGCTCCAGGCCATGGGCACGAACTCTTGGTCCATTGAGCTGGACACCACTCAACTCAAGGATGGAGAATACACCCTGGAATTTCGTGCCTATGATGGGAAGCAATATTCAGAGATTCAGAGCCTGACGATCAATGTTGAAAATGAGAAAAAAGATAGCGAAAGCTCTGATGATAATTTCCTGTTAGAAAAAATCGGTCCCCTCCCCCTGGCCGGATACCTCGTCATTGTGGTCGGGGTGGTCCTAATTGGCCTGGTTGTTGCGAAAAAAGGGAGATCCGGAAAGGGAGGGAAAACTAATGAGGACCAGAGTTCGGGTAATACGCCTTCCCGGTCCGTTACCTCCGTTCAAACACCCCGGCAGCTTCCGGCAATGCAGCAATTTACTCAACCACAACAACCCTTTACCCAAACGCCACCTGGGGAACCTTATAGTTCTCCCATGGACTCCGGCAGTACATGGGTTTGTCCCAAATGTGGAAAACATCTGGATGGGAAATTCAAATTCTGCACGGATTGTGGATTCAAGAGGGGTAAAGAGTAGTGTGGAGGCGAGTATCATCCCCCTCAGCCCCTCCCCCACCCCTCCGCTCCCTCAGACCCGCGGCACCCTGATGTCCTTTACAGTAAAATCCACCCTCAACTGAAAGTCGCCAATATGAATTACCATGTCCCCGTAAATATGAGCCATCAGGTCATCATCCACGTTGTACTCATCGTTCAGCCTGACACAGTGCTCGAGCGAGTTTGAATGAATCGTTGCCTCCTTCTTTGTTGAGCTACCGGCCTCGAGCACCAGCCTTGGATCAAGCTTCTCGTTCACCGTGTCCAGGTAGATGTTATATTTAGCGGGATAGGACGCCA
>DAOVMN010000011.1 GCA_030630685.1 Thermoplasmata archaeon
CCTAAAAGTGGGTGGACGAAGATCAATCATGACCTGAACGCCGGGGCCGGGGGCAAGTACATCTACCTCTGTGTGAAGGATGCCATCAAGGATGATGTGAAAATCATCACCGGCAGTTCTTCCGGAATCTCGCCGGGTAGCGGCTGGACAAAGATCAACAAGGACCTGAACCAGGGGACAGGAGGAAAATATATCTATCTCTGCGTTAAAGAGTCCCTCGTCAATCACATCAAGGTGATCAGTGGGTCGTCGTCTCATATCTCCGCTGGAACAGGGTGGACAAAGATCCATAAGGATCTGAACGAGGGCGCGGGCGGGAAATACATATACATCTGCATCAAGAACGACGAGAACAATCCGGCAATCATCACGAAGACCGTCCCGCTCGCCACCTATCGCGAGGACTGCATGCTTACCGGATTCACCATGAACGAGAATCATGGTGCCGAAGCAGGGGTATTTTACAGCGCGGACAGGAACCAGACACTGAAAGCATATGTGGCTCTCAATTATGATTTCCTGAAAAACCAGACCCCACTCTCACAAGCCCCTGACAAGCTGTCAGAATACGATATCGACGTACATCATGAAATTAAATCGTTCTCTCACCTGGATGCGTCCGTGAAAGGTATGACCAGTATGGTCAGGGACGCCATGAAGAAGCTGCCTGATGGTAAAGTGCTGCCCGTGGTTCTCGTGGGGACGGACATATCATCAAATTGTGCCATGGGGGAATTTGCCGCCGGATCCACACATCAGCTTGGAACCGAGTTCCATGTGGATCTGACTGTCGAGCCGGACGTAACCATGAAGTCGCTCAATACAGTATGGGTGGACACGACAACCGAGGAGGTCATCCAGTTCGACGAACTTGTGCAGGAGATAAAGACCTGGGAGTGGGACGATATCAATGAGACCACCGATATGGCGCTGCTCTTCTTCCTGTGGAATGTGGGAGAGACGGTGGTGATCAATGTCGACGACATCGAGATCAAATTCGAGGTCCCGGAAACCCCGGAGATCCTGGAGGAACTGCATCAATCATTCAGTGGGTTTGAGCATCTGGTGGGTCCCATTGTTGAAAATCTGGCAAAATATTACTGGACCAGGTCGTTCGATAAGGTGAAATTCGGGATACTTGATGACCTTAACGTGCAATGGGGTGAACTGGATGCAGAGACCCAGGAATTTCAGGATACGCGTGTAATGATAAGGGAAGTTGGTTCTGCTAAAAATTATGCGCAGCTCGAGAAAGCAGTGGGTGGGGAGGTGGTGGAGGAGCAATTGACCGGAATCGGATCCAAGCTCGAGATCTTTGCCAAGGCATTGATGATCATCGGGATCCTGATCGTGATCGGTGTGGCTATCTACACTTTTATATCCATAGGAAATGCCGGGGGATGGTCTGGTTTCAGCATCGCGCTCGGTATCGCGGTTGTCGTTTTGCAGGTTCTATATTTCCTTATAATCCTGGGCATATGCCTGATCCCGGTTGTGGGTTGGATCATCGGGCTCATTATTGTCCTCGCGGATATCATCGCAAGTTTTTTCGGCTATGGTTCGGGTTGGATCATGAAGAAGATCATCGATGCGATCTGTGATTTCAAGCTCCGTAGCAACGTTGATCTGGATATGCAGAATACTAATCTCCTGGTCACGGATCACGATGACAATGGTTTGACTGCCGGCGATCGGATCGAGATGAGGAGCAGGATAATCGAGACGATCAACAAAACGGATGATGGGGATCACAGTGATGTCACGGACAGCTATATCACACCGCATTACCGTGTGAGTACTCATTCATGCA
This sequence comes from Thermoplasmata archaeon, assembly GCA_030630685.1. Taxonomy (GTDB): domain Archaea; phylum Thermoplasmatota; class DAOVMN01; order DAOVMN01; family DAOVMN01; genus DAOVMN01. The sequence goes on from DAOVMN010000011.1 coordinate 1,811, forward strand.
GTGATGCTGGTATGGGCATTAAAACAAAGAGTGGTACATTCAGAAACACCCTGTACCGTGAAACGCATCACTCCAAGCGGGAAGTGGACCATGATGTGGGGTTGTGGGTTGAACCGGGATGCAGTATGATCAACTTCCCCATTACCACGAGACTCCATGCTGATTACAAGGTCTATTACAAGGAGTGCTGCTGCTGGATCTGTTCCACCAAGCACAAGTTGGACTCTCAGACATCTGATGCGTCAACCTTCTATTTCGACGTGCTTCCGAATACTCTGGATGATTTTCTGGGCTGGAATGCCATAACCGTGAATGATCGGGATTCGGATGGTCTTCAGGATACTGTGGAGGCAGGTAATGATGTATACTACGAACTGGTACAGAATGCCACAGGCAAGGTCATAGACGGCAGTTCGGGGTCCATGTACATGCTGGACTGGAAGGACAGCGAGAACCAGAAGTGGAACCTGGAGCCTGTGGAAAACGGGGAATTCAGGATCACGCAGAAGGCATCCGGCCAGGCAATTGACGGGAATGGCGCGGAAATGTACCTGGATTCATGGAACGGGGGAGATTTCCAGAGATGGGAACTGGACCCGGTTGGCGGAGGGTATTATCGCATCAGGCAGAATGCCACTGGCAAGGTGATCGACGGCAATGGGGATCATCTGTACATGAGGGACTGGAATGGGGGTGATTACCAGAAATGGACGCTCAAGGTCGCTGGAACGGATACCGATCCCCATGCATGGGATTCCGATGGTGACGGTCTGTCCGACTGGTACGAGGTAAATACGGTGATCGAGTACGGATGCAGTGCTACTGATGCTGACTCGGATGATGACGGATTGAACGACGCAAAGGAGCTGCACCTGGGCACCAGTCCTCTAAAATCCGATACCGATGACGATGGATTGACGGATTACCAGGAACACCGGGGGTGGAAGATCACCTTCACCTATTGCGGACAGCAGTTCACCGCTCATGTATGGTCCGACCCTCTGACGAATGACAGTGATCTCGATGGGCTCACCGATTATGAGGAATACCAGCGAGGACTCAATCCCCGCTCGGATGACACGGATGGGGACGGGATCAAGGACGGAGATACATTCCCGTACATTCCCACAGTCACCGATTACATCAGGAATGTGAAGCTGAATGGTGGGGGGAATACACTTTTTGTTGACCCATCCGAACAGATCGGGGTTACCCTCGATTACCGGGACTGGAACCCGGTGTCCAGCGATACCGAGTTCTGGAACACCAATTACCTGGAGGCGAGGCTCGAAATGAACCATCTGGAAACCATCTATGAGGGACTTCCCCCGGAGAGCCCTGACGTCACCACCGGCTCCGCGGATTTCTCGTTCACGGCTCCTGATGCCGAGGGTCTCTACATCCTGAAATACGATGTGAATATTACCCACAGCAAGAATATGGGTGATCACTGGGATCTCGGTGTCGTCCAGGTTGTGGATGGCACCAGTTTCGCGGCGATCCGTGTAATTGAAGGGGGCGGAAGATCGTCATCATCAATCTCCTTGCTTACTTCAACCTTATCAACCCGTTCGGGAAGGGATGACAACTGGACAGATCCCGATCAGGTTGACCTGAGGGAAAGCGACGGTGACGGACTCACGGATCTTCAGGAACTGGGTGGCTGGGTCATCAATCTCACCAATGCCAGCAACGGCACATCCGCTATTCATGTTACCAGTGATCCCCTGCTTTCCGATACCGATCACGACGGATTGTCCGATGGGCTGGAACTCATTCTGGGTACGGATCCGAGATCCATGGATTCCGATGGAGACGGCCTGTCCGATGGCGTCGAGTACAAGTTGGGAATGGACATCACATTGCATGACGAGGACGGGGACGGACTGGATGATGCGGCAGAGATGCTTTTCGGCTGCGACCCCACGATGAATGATACTGATTCCGACGGACTTCCTGATGATCAGGAGGTTCTGCTTGGTTCGGACCCGACCTCTAATGATACGGATCATGATGGATTGGATGATGCTGTGGAGCTCATGTTCAATTCGAGCCTCGGGAAACCCGACTCTGACGAGGATCAGCTATTTGACAAGATGGAGTTCACCCTTGGAACGGATCCATGGAATCCTGACACGGATGGGGATGGGCTGGCTGATGGTCTGGAATATTTCATGAACACAGACCCTCTGGCGAATGATACCGATTCCGATGGCCTCCCGGATGGTCGTGAATTGGATCTGGGACTTGACCCATCCGTGAATGATACGGATGGTGACGGGTTGGATGACGAATTGGAACTGGAGCTTGGTTCCAATCCGCTCTCCCCTGACACTGACAATGACAGGATTCCGGATGCCAGGGATCATGACACCTTTGTGAGGAATGTGGATGAAATTATCCTGGTCTTTGACCCATTGAAGGATTCGTATGGATTCAGGAACCTGTTGTCGGAATACGTGAATATAATCGAGGCGACACCTGCGGAATTGAGAGCAAACTATTCGAACGCGCGATATATTGTCATCGTTGGAAGACCATATCCTGACCCGGAGAACGATACTGCGGGAAACCTCATGTACGATATCATGAGACCTTACGGTTGGAACCTCACGCCTTTACAGGAATCCGGATACGATCGAATCACCGTGGAGTATGGATTGTGGAATCGTACCCAGACCATTGTGATGCTTACGCATCCGTTTCCAACGGATCACTGGCGCGTGCTGAGTATCCTGAAGGGAATGAATGTGACCGTGCTACCTGATACAGTCAGGGTGGAATATCCCGCACCCCGTCCGTTCTTCCATGTGGACGGAATCAGGGAGATCGATACTTTCATCACAGTAAAACTCCTAGAAGAGGTTACACCTGATGTTGAATTGCACCGGTATAATGCTTCCACAATCCCAACTGTGCTTGACCATAGGTCCGGCCTGATCGGTGATGAGGTGGCTGTGGGACACTATCTGGAGATCATTCCCAGTGCGAATATGCAGAATGAATCCAGCGAGATCATCGACTTCATGTGGATCCAGCTCTACTTCACGGCAGCCGATCTCGACCGCAATGGTGACATGGATGCAGTTGATCCGGAGGATGTGAATGAGAGCACCCTGTGTGTGTATTATTTCGATGGATCGAAGAACACGTGGATCAGGTTAACCAACGATTTGGACTGGGTGAACGAGGTTGGGGTCAATACCACGAACGTAGAGCTGTACGGGAAGGAGTACGAGGGATATGTCTGGGTCAACGTATCCCACTTCTGTCTGTTCGGACTGGCTGGGGAATCAACACTGCCACCTGCGGATGAAAAGGAGAAGGAATTTTCAACCGTTCTGGCTCTACTGGGTAGTATTCTCGTGCTGTTGATTGCCCTGTTACTTACAATCAATGTCTGGTATCCGGACCCGGAAAGGAGGAAAAAGGAGAGACGGAAGAAAGAAGGGAAAGAGAAAAGTGAGAAAAAATAAGAAGTGAAAGGGGTTACCAAATTCCATGTTAATTCGGTTTCATGCAAGCACTATTTGAGTATCTCCTTTCGCCGTTTAATCCTCACAAAGATTCCCTGACATGTTGTATGAAATCCTCAATGCCGGCGCACCATAGATTCACCCCGTGATATTCGTGTGATTTGTTCATTAGTGCCATTCGTGATTTCCAAGCCTTGGACAATTTGGTAGTTTATTCTACGGTAAAACCTTAACGCCTCTTTCTCCGGTAGATCAATAGGGCCGCTCCCACTGCTGCTGCTGCGACTACCGCCTCGAATCCCGGGATTATTCCATCGCCTCCGTTCTTTTCCTTATTCTCCACCTTTACCGTGATGGGTTTTTCCAGGGAGTAGTTTTTCCCGTCGTAGCTTCTGACCGTAATGGTGTAGTCTCCGTTCTTCACTTTCTCTGTGTTCCATTCGAGGCTCCAGGATTCCGTCCCGGTGGCGGGGAGCCAGGGTCCTCCCTTGATGGAAATCTCTACCTTCTCCACGGTGCCGTCCTCGTCCGAGGCGGTGCCGGAGATTGTGACAGTGCCTTTGAGCTTATCACCGTCATTGGGGAAAGTTATCAACACGGTAGGAATTTTGTTGAGTGCAATAATTGTTAAGGTGGCGTTTACTTCCTCGGACCAGGCACCAAGGTCGTCCAGCACCTTCAGGTAGATTGTATGGGTGCCGACTGAGAGATTTGAACAGCCAAAACTCGAGTTTGTGCCGTTGTAAAGAATTTGCTCATCTGTCCGCCAGATATACCTGGTGATTGAGCCGTCATCCGTGCCGTTCCCGATGAAAGCGATTGTATCGGTGTCGAGTGCGGGATCGGGATTTATCGAGATGATCGAGGCAACAGGCTTTTCGTGAATAATCAAAGTGGTGTTCACCTCTTCGCTCCAGACACCATAGTTATCCATGACCTTGAGGAAGACCGTGTGCTCCCCGACTGACAGACCGGAATAATCGAATTCCGCCTCCGTGCCATTGTAGAACTCATCGTCGATGCTGTTGCGCCAGGAGTACCGCTCGATTGTGCCGTCATCCGTGCCGCTCCCGATGAAGGTTACGGGAGACCCTTCCACGGATATTGAAGGGGTGATCGAGATGTTCGAGGCTGTTGGTTTTCTGTGCACCACCAGCGCTGCCTCTGTCTCGGGGCTCCAGATACCGCGTGTATCGAGGACCCTGAGATAGATCGTGTGCATGCCTGCCGGGAGATCGCCCCTCCGGAACTCCGCGTCGGTGCCGTTGTAGATATCCTTATCGAGGCTGCTGCGCCACGCGTATCGCTCCACCGTTTTGTTACCCTCTACCGAAGCGATGAAATTGATGGTCTCCGATATGAGTGCGGGATTCGGCACCATGGATTCGATTACCGGGACGGCATAATCGTAGTTTTCCGGGACCTTCAGCCACGGCTCGAATATCACGAAATCTGTGATGTTGTCGCCCTTGCCCTCCGGGTTTCCGGTCGGGTGATAGGGTCCTGAGGTGTGACCCCACCAGTTGTGAGTTGCATTGATGGTGAAGCCGTTGTTCTCGGTGGCGTTGATGCCATACTGGGTGTTGTTGTAGATGAGGTTGTTGTGGGCGGTGATGTTTGTGGAACCATAACTGGCAATAAGACCTATGTTGTTGCTCCAAAGTGCATTCCTTTCAAAAAAACACGAATTGCCAATAAAAAGTTGAATACCAATATCGGAATATCCACATATATTCTCAATAAAACTACTATTCGAGCAATTTGACAATCTAATATTAAAGTGATTATTATTCAATAGTTCATTGTTTTCTACATGACATTGTGTTTTATAGATATCTATCCCTCTATCATTATTTCTGCATGAATTATTTCTAACAATTATATCATTACTTTTCCAAAGAGAGAGCCCAGATGAACCGCTATCCATGCAGGTGTTTGCTTCGACGATAATATTACTGCTTTTTACGACAAGGATGCCATCACAATAATGAGTATTCAGACATGTATTCCCCATGATTGTCCCAGATATACATAGCAATTCGATTCCGTAATCTCTATTTTTCTTGCACACGTTATTTATGATGTTAGCCCCATTACCTTTATATTCTATTCCATAAGAAGCATTCAAACAGTGATTCTCGCTGATGGTGCAGTTATTGGCACGAACCTTTATACCGGAATTATACGTACTCCCATTACCGTTTACGACTCTGAAACCACTGAAGTTTACCCAATCCGCCTTAATCGACACGACATCGTTTTCTCCCTCGTTATCGATAATGGTTTTATCAGCACCCGCACCTTGCAGGTTGATGGATTTGTTAATTGATATGTTCTCGTAATATGTTCCCTCTTTTACCAGGATGGTATCTCCCTCGGTGGCATTGTCGATGGCATGCTGGATTTTTGAGTAGTTGGCCGGGCCGTCATCGTCCACGGTGATGGTGGCTGCGTTGGCTTGTTGGGCTGAAAGGAGAACAATTAGGGTGCCAGCAAGAAGTAAAACAAGTGCGAGTAGGATTTTTGTGATGTGTTTCATGGGGATCGCCTTTGAATTGTTATGTTTTTGAGTTTAACTGATTTGAATTGACTTTTCTACAGCTTTACATTAATTCTGTTTTGAGGGGTCTCCCTCGAATGCTTTTTATAAACTTCAAGTGCACGAAATATTATAGCAAATCCAAAAATGCAACTAATTATTATTGCAAGAACATATGTTATATTTGATGTTTCACTCATAAAAAATATTAGGGGGAGCAAAATACATCCCCCAATTGCAAATAATACCACATAAATAACCTCTCTTCTTCGTTCTTCTAAAGTTTTAAACTTTTTTGTGTTGGGCTTTTTTTCAGGATCTTTCTGAATATATGTATCTATATGTCTCTTCTGGTGAATGATTTGTTTGCCATATACCCCTAGTAAACCAAAAACATAAAATTGAGAAATTATAACAAAAGGTAGTAGTAGGGAGAACGATGTGAAATTGTATATCAACATTGAGATAAGTCCAAAAATACAAATAGTTGTGATTATTATAAAGAATCTTTCAGAACAATTATTTAGGTTTTCCATTTCTTCATTTAGATTGCTGAAGATTAAAACCCAAAGAAAAGCGATTATGTTTGGTGCAATTAACAATCCTAATCGTAAAAAATACAAAATAGTGATATATATAATTCCCATTATCATCCAACTAAATACATACTTTTCTTTAGGTATATGATCTAAATCACTATTTTTTATACCATTTCGTACCATTTTAAAAATCCCCGCTGTAGAGTAACCATTGATATTGAAGTTTAGGGGTATTTCCTTCGATCAATATATCTCCTGCACCACTTTCCGCCATATCCCACCATGCATAACTAAACCCAAAGCCAGATCTGTCCCGGTTTTGTGGGCCAAATGAGAATCCAAAATCGAGTATTTTAAAAATAGGAAGATTCGGGGATACCTCGTCACATTGTGTTTGCAAATAAAAGTAAATGTCAATTCCTATATCATCTCCAAATGGACTAATCACTATACTTACTCCCATTCGTCCCGTTCTTGACACTTCAAACCAATTTCCGAGTTCAAGGATATCAAGCCAATTATGTTTAGGGTCTCCACCTAAAGTTTCAAACTGGAAGATAAAGCTCCAAACTTTCTCATCTGGGACATTTTCGTAACCCCATCCCCCTAAAGTATGGGTAAGAGAAGTGTCACAGAAACATTTTTCCGCTACTATGGCGTTTTTTATCGCATCTAGGATATCACTATCAATTCCAAAACCACTCAACATGTTGCTTAAATCTCCAACAATTTCAACAAGTTTATCATGGTCATCCTCGGATTCTATGTCCCCAATTAACAAATCTGCAACATCTAATAAGTCGTTACTCCCAACAATCTTGGTAATAACATCCAATATCAATTGGGCAAAGAGATCAGTACTGATAAGTCCTGAACTTACAAAACGGCCAGCCCATTTCATTACAGTTTGAAGAGATTTTGGAATATTGATATCTCCTTCTAGACTATTCTCGGAGAGATAATTATTGAAAACAGTTGAAACTTCATCTTCTGTTGCTCCATCTGTGGCATCTATAGAGGCTACAAGATCTTCAAAATTATCCGGAACCTGTGGTTGGATACTTTTCATTAAACCTATAAAAATAGCTGAAAATCTTGAAATAATCTGATCTTTCACCCACTCCTTAAACGCATTAAATGCATTCACCACCGCCTCCGCAACAGCTTCTGCCGCCTCAATGACTCCATTGACAAAGCCCATTCCGAGGTCCACGAGCGTTTCCCCGATATCGACGATGAAATCCAAAGCGTTCTTTCCGTAATCTATAACTTTTGTACAAATATCACGGAGACTGCTGAGCCATGATTTATCATTATCAGGATAATCCACGTAAGGAGACTCGATGGACTTCGGTGCATTCGGGATCAATGCGAGAATGCTTGCAGGAAGTCCAATTTTATGAGTGATATCACAATGAGCGTTAGCGTCATCATGCCAGTCGTAATATTTGAGGTCGTACAACTTCGCGAACACCTCATCATTCGAATTCATTCGCAGATGGTCAAGCAGGGTATCTATGTTCACATCCTTGAGTTTGATGACCCCTTCCAGTTCCCTGGGTGCATAAGAACTATCGAATGCAGAGCTGTCAGAACCACGGGTCATGAATTCCCCTGCGTTATCATCGGTATATCCCAGATCCGAAAGTCCGTTCCCGTCTTCATCTGGGTGAGCCGATGCCGCTGCCGTATAGAGTTTTGATCCATAGAATGTACTCTTTGGAACGATGATAGAGTATTCAAACCGCTGTTTACCCCTTGCATAAATTCCTTTTGAACCCCTCTGAAAGTCCCCCAAACCATCATTCTCCTTGTAATCAACGCTCCAGTAATATTCCGTGAAATCCTCTGCTGCTCCTGTGGTTGTGGGTGGCAGGTCCACACCGATAGTTACACTTCCTGCTTCCGATGTCGAAAATATACAATCTCCGTTGTGGTCTGGAATGCGGGTGCTGGCCGAAAGTTGTATGCTATCTTCTTTTATCAAGGCTGGATTAAATTGCATAAGAATTCCTTTCTTCCCAGATTGTTTTGGTACATATAGATTCCGGTCACCTCGGTTTTATCTCCGGTGGGCAGAGATGCAGGAGTTCGTCGTCGTCTCTGCGTAACTCTGCGCCGCTCAGCGGTAGAAAACGTCGTGTCGTAGGGGTCGTGGTGGTGATGGTTTCTGCGGAAGTTGTTTCGATGGCTAAGGAGTGTGTAGTCCTAAAGCACCTGCGGATGATGTTTGTTGTGCCTTCCTCCTTCACCGTCGAGAACGCCTTTCGCTCCCATGATGACCGGGTCGTAACCTCTGGAAGCGGCGATTATCCTTGCCGGAGGACCCTTTCCCCCTGAACACCAGGGAACCCAGCACGACCGCTGCTATAGCGACTACCGCCTCGAATCCCGGGATTATTCCATCGCCTCCGCCGGAAACGGATATTTCCCTCTCGGTCTGGTCCGCACCATTGAGATAGGTCATGTTGATGGTGATCGTGTGGGAGCCTTCCTTAGCTGTCCAGTTGTAGCTCCTGGTCACGGATCCGCCTGGTCCCACCGTCCCCGCATCAATGGTTTCCTTGAGCTTGTTATCCATGATTATCTTGACGGTAATGTTCTCTGCCGATGCATCTCCTGTGTTCTTCAGCGTTACTGTAACGGTTAACCTGTCCCCGTCCTCGGGATCGAGTGGTAAGATGGTAATGGCCTGGATCTGAAGATTCGGACCCGATACTGCGGGTGGGTTCACGGTAACCGTTAATTCGTCCTCTGCTGTAGCACCATCATTGTCCGTCACCCTTACCCTTACTATATAGGTGCCCGCGATTGTGTAGGTGTGGTTGGCATCAGCGCTGGGTATGCGCTCGATTATGTAATCACCAACGAAGTCCCACTCGTACAGGACTATCTCTCCGTCCGTATCACTGGCATTGGCTTCGAAATATGCAGTTTCACCTGCGGTAATAGTCTGATCGGGTCCCGCGTCAACAACTGGGGGCTCATTCAGATCGATCGCATGGAGCTCGACCATCTCCCAGCCGTCCTCCACAGGCTCTCCGACGAACTCCATACTCACAGTACCCGTACCGATTCCTTCAACAGTTATGTTGTCCGTGGAATTATAGCCATCGAAGATAAAGCCATCCGGAAGGATAAGGGTGAAGTTCTCTGATCCACCTTCATCCTCATCATAGCTCATGTTAAAAAGGATGACGTGCTCGTCCGCTTCTAAAATGGGTGTGTGGGATATAAAATCGCCTCCCATCTCCATGTGAACCGGATCCTGTGAGGTGATGTTGCCCTCCATGTCAGAGAGACGGATATAATGACTCCCCTCCACGAAGTCATAATAGATGCCGTCCACATAGAAGTCGTCCTCGGTATTTTCCTCATCCATCTCAGGACCATCATTATCCATCATCAGCTTAAAGAATTCCTCGAGGAGGCCGGCCTCTTCCTCGCTCACATAGCCGTCCATATCCCCAAGCAGGAAGTCCACCTGGAGCCTCGCTAAATGGGGAGCAGAGTCCATCCCGAATGGCCCCTGCATGGTGTAACTCGCATGGTCCCAGTCCGAAAAGCTCATCTCCATTTTCCCTTCCTTCTCTGGTCCGGGAAGGGTGACGTTTACCTCGGTGTTTCCATCGATAGTTAGGTCCATTACCAGCCCGGAATGGTCGTCATCGTTCACCACTAAATACCAATCACCATCAGGGACTATCATCTCATAATACCCATCTTCCTCTGTGGTCGTGGAATACGGGAAATCCTCCTCATCATCGGGAGGTACCCCTGTCATCCAGTTCACCAGAAGAACATCCGCATCATACACGGGCTCGCCGTTCCAGTCGTGTACATAACCATAGATCATGGTATTGGAGAGCTCCTTGCGGTAGAGGGTGATGTTGTACCAAAGCTCTCCCGCAGTTAAGTTCTCTATATGAAAGTGGAAGTAGTAACCATCGGCCATGGCTTTTATGCCTCCCCATCCGCTCCAGGCCCGGAACTCGAAATACCCTGTTTCTCCGTCCGTTTCGGTACCGTTATCTGCATCATAGATGAAATTCATCGCCCCTACCTCAGCCTTAACCGGCCCCCTTATCGTCGGGTCGGTCACGTATCCCTTGACAAGAAGGTCGGGCGGGGGAATGGGTTCGAGGGTGATGTTGTACCATATATCCTCTTCAACAAAGATCTCATCCTCGTACCGCTTGTAGCCCTCCACGTGCATCTCCACTTCATACTCCTCATCGGCAGCCACCTCAAGCTCGTAGTAACCGTCTTCTTCGGTCATGGTATCATAGTAATCCTCATTGAAGAATTCCACCCATTCGTCCACTATGGGATCCCCTGTCTCACTGTCATTGACAAATCCCCTGACCCATACCATCTCTACAGGTTCGAGGGTCACATTGCGCCAAAGGGTTTCATTCTCATCGATGTAAATATGGTCTCTGTGGGAGTGATAACCGTATTTGCTCACCTCGAACTCGTATTCACCAGCACAGAGGTTTATCTGATAATAACCTGTATCATTTGTTCTAGTGTCATTCCAGTAGTTGTCATCTTCGTTCCGGATATTCACATTCGCATCCTCGATCGGACCCCTGCTCTCTACTTCCATTACATACCCCTTAACTACCGAGTTCTCGGGTATTAGGGTCACATTGTACCAATAAGTTTCGTCATCTCCAACAGTGATATCATTGTCATGGTCCCTGTAGCCGTCCTTGTGTACATGGATATGATACTCCCCTTCTGCTACATTCATTTCATAGTAGCCCGAGGAGTTGGTAGTGGTGTAGTTTCCAGTTTCTTCGCCCCATAAACTCACATCCGCTCCCTCGATCGAACCTCTGCTCTCTTCTTCCATTACGTATCCCTTCACTACCGAGTTCTCGGGAGGCTTGGGCTCCAGGGTCACATTATGCCAGAAAGTCTCATTCTCTTCAACAGTGATGTCTCTGTCATGGTCCCTGTAGCCGTCCTTGTGTATATGGATATGATACTCGCCTTCCGCTACATTCATTTCATAGTAGCCCGAGGCGTTGGTGGTGGTGTAGTTTTCAGTTTCCTCTCCCCATAGACACACATCCGCTCCCTCGATCGGACCCCTGCTGTCATTGTCCTCTACATACCCCTTAATCACGGAGTTCTCGGGGGGTTTCGGGTCCAAAGTGACATTGTACCAGCGGGTTTCGTCATCTCCGACCCTGATATCACCATAGTGGGTTATGTAGCCATCCTTCGAGATATCTATCTGGTAATCCCCTGGTTCCAGCGATATCTTATAGAACCCCTCGCTATCTGTGTAATTCCAGTACCAGTACCGCTCACCATTATAGATGCTCACATCCGCATCCTCAATGGGATACTCGGTCTGGCTGTCGTGTACATAGCCCTTCACCTCGGCGTTTTCGTCTGCCTGGGCCTGTGGGATAGTCAACACCGTTAGGGTACTGACAGCCAGCACTATCATCAACATGACTGTCACTAAACGTCCGAATCTTTCAGCTTTATAACTCATAGAATTCACCCGTCTAATTTGATATTAAAAACCGTTATTTTGCATATTAGATATTAGATATAAGGTTTTCCCATGAAAGGGGTGTGGGACAAAATAAACTATTCACTCTTTTACAATGACCACATAGGCGCGCCAGCCTCGATATTTCTTGGGCGCATCAATCTTTGCTGAGTTACCGAAAGGTGTGATTTTCTTCTCATAG
>DAOVMN010000031.1 GCA_030630685.1 Thermoplasmata archaeon
AATGGTGAGTGAAGTAGAACCTGGAAATTCTGAACAAGAAGGTGAAAATGGTGAGTGAAGTAGAACCTGGAAATTCTGAACAAGAAGGTGAAAATGGTGAGTGAAATCGAATCTGGAAATTCTGAACAAGAAGGTGAAAATGGTGAGTGAAATCGAATCTGGAAATTCCAAACAACTGGTGAGAACAGCATGATAGAAAAGCACAAAACATCCCGGAACAACCACACCTCCATTCACAGGAGGCTTCTTCACCTTCTGCCCATACTGGCAGCCCTCGCAGCGGTCACTTTCCTTTTTCTGATCTCCAGCGGAAGTGCCAGGGCGGACAACGACCCACCTCCTTCCGGGGGACACGTGGAGGGAGACTGGACAGTAACAGATACCAGAACCTACACATCCTGTACAATCACCCTGCACGGCAACCTCATCATCCAGGGCTCCCTGATATTCAACAACGTAATCCTGTTGATCCAGTCCGATGAGCAGGATACGTTCTCCATTGATATCACTGGCTCATTCAATGTTAATGACCTTGATAACGATCCGGAAACGGCAGGTGATGCCACCGTCATATCTCCCGGGGAACTGGAATTCACCTTCAATATGCAGATCGCGACCCAGGCAGCGGTGGATATGCGCAACTCCATCATGCGTCATTACGACGACATCACCGTCCTGTCGTCCAACGTGAACTTCATCGACAACACCTTCACCGATCTGCGGGGATCTGGCATCGACATCATCGGCTGCGTGCCTACTTTCAGTGGCAATAACCTCTCCTACGATGCCAGGTCGGGGAACGCTTTCGTCTTCGATGGATGCACCGGTCTCATGTTCGAGGACAACCGCATCGATGGACCCTGGTTCCACGTCATCGCAGACGGGTGTGAGGGTATCACGTTCCGGAACAACATTTTCCTGGATGGCGACAGAGGGATCGTGGTTCACGGGACCACCGCGATCATCGAGGACAATTACTTCCAGTGGAATGGGAAGACCGTAGTGGTTGAGGAAGGCACAGCGATAGTCAGGCGCAATACCTTCTACCAGAATGCCGCCGCCCTCGCCACTGACGAGTTTACACAGAACGATGTGGAGGCGTACGACAACCACATCGAGGAATGCGGCGAGGCATTTCTGCTTCCGGGACCTGTCTCGGAGAGCACTGCGAGGATCCACGACAACACCATACTGAACTGCTGGGGAGCCGTGGGCGTGTTCACCGCCATGACGGCGCGGATCTATGACAATCACATAGAGGGGTGTACCATGGCACTCTATACGACAGGTTCGGAATCCGAGTTCTACGGGAACACCATCATCAACGGCTCGTACGTATTCTACTCGAGACATGGGTCGGTGATCGAGGCGAGCAACAACCTCATCTCGAACAACATGCTCGTGGCATATATCACCGAGGGCTCCCAACTCTTGCTGGAGAACAACGCCATCCGCTTCAATCTCATGGGCATCCACACATACGAGAGGAACTCGGGCAACGCGCGTGTCACCATGTCCGGGAACGACGTGTACGACAACCCCCTCTTCGCGATCTGGAACGTTGATGAAAACGCCCATGTCGAGGCGGAGAACAACTGGTGGGGCGGTAAGCCCAACGAGTATGGCGACCGCATCATCGGGCCGAACATCGATTACGAGCCGTATTCTGTAATGCCTAACGATCCGGTCACCCCTGTCAATCCCTTCACCCCATACATTGTCATAGGCAAGGAAACCTACAGGGGGACAATGAACGCCCGGGGACCATGGATAGTCAGGGACGGAGGGAACCTCACCTTGGAGGACGTTGACTTCGATCTCAAGGGATACTTCATCGGGGTCAAGAACGGCGGAGCACTGACCGCGAACGGCACCATACGGAACGGGTCCACGGTGGCACTGTCATCCGACCTGATACGGCTGTTCGACACGACCATCAGTGACATGGGAGCGAACATTCTCACGTTCTTCGGCTCTCCCGAACTTGACAACGTGAGCCTAACAGCACCACTGGGAGGGATGCCAAAGGAGATGGTCACGAAATGCCTGATCTGGGCAGCGATGTCGGACCCGTTGATCGAGGACTGCGTGTTCAACACGACCGACGATACGTATGACATATTCTTCGACCGGTCGAGCGGTACAGTGAGCAACTGCACGTTCTCGTCCGGGAAGGGCATAGAGGTCCTCTACGGCAACGCAACCATCGACAACTGTATTTTCAACGCGAATGCAACCGGCATCGTTGCAACCGACGGCAGCATCGCTCTATCGGGGAACTACCTCGACAGCATTTCAGTGGATATCACCGGTTCGAACGTGACGATAGCATCGAACTCGGTGGTGAACTCTACCCTTCATCTCGACAGTGGGGTGAGCGGAACACTGACCGGCAACCTGCTCCGCAGATCCAGCGTGGTCCTCCTTTACTCGGACCTCGGGATGGACCGGAATCGGTTCGACGCCACCGATCTTCGTCTCACGGGATCGGACATCTCCTTCTGCAACAACACCGTGGAGAACGGATCGCGTCTTTCCCTGAGCGGCATCCGGGGGATCATCTCGAACAACACGTTCAGGGACGGCGACCCGGCGATCTCGATCACTCGCGGCTCGGTCCACATCAATTACAACAACTTCCTGGGGAACAACGTGGCACTGAGCAACACGGGATCGAACCGTGTCAACGCGGTCTACAACCACTGGAACTCCGATGACGGGCCGGCGGGCGACGGTCCCGGGTCCGGGGATCCCATCTATGGAGACCTCCTTTACGAACCCTGGGCCCTGTCGCCCATCGAGGAGGAGGGGGCAGTGCTGAACTTCGCTCCGCAGGTAAGTATTGACGGGGTCAACGGCACCGTCCGGAACAGCCTTCTTCTCTCAGGATGGGCCTGGGACCCCGATGGCGACAGCATCACCGTCGAACTCCGGATCACGGAATCGAACTACGATACGGGATGGATCCAGCCGTTAACGTTCGAGAGATATCCGGGGTGGACCCGGTGGTATCATCTCTGGGATGTCCATGCCCTCGACGCCGGGACCTACGTGGCTTCGGTCCGCGTGTCGGACGGGCTGCTGACGACGGAGGCGCAGGATCCCGTAACGATCTCATTGGGCTCGACATCTCACACCGTCCATTCACAGATCCAGATATACTCCGACGCGGCGCTCCTGCTGCCCACCAGTGGGGTGACCGGAGGTTCGGGGACGGAGAGCGACCCCTACGTGATAAGCGGATGGGAGATCAGGCCCGGTATCGGCGCTCTCAGTGTACCAGGGATAGACATCCGGAATGTCCAGTCCCATGTTGTGATAGAGGACTGTTTCTTCACGGGCGGATCCGATGATTCGTGGTATGTCTTCATAACGTACTCGCCTCACGTCTCCACCGTCAGGAACTGCATATTCGACCGTTCAGGGGGAGGCGGGATCTACGCACTGAACGACTTCGGGACGCCCGTTTCGATTGAAA
This sequence comes from Thermoplasmata archaeon, assembly GCA_030630685.1. Taxonomy (GTDB): domain Archaea; phylum Thermoplasmatota; class DAOVMN01; order DAOVMN01; family DAOVMN01; genus DAOVMN01. Next base: position 3,479 of record DAOVMN010000031.1, read on the forward strand.
TATCCGACAATCTGTTCATCGAGATAGATTCCTTTTGCGTCCACCTGATCAACTACACCTTCAGGGCAATGAGGAATCATGTGGTCGGAGACGGTTCTTCCGAAGGTCCGTTCTTCGTGAGTTCCTACCTGGCGAGTGAGGACGCCCTGGCGAGGGACAATGTGTTCTACCACACCGATTACGGCTTCAGGTTCGACGGGATCGACGCCGAGTTGTTTGGCAACATTTTCCTTGGGGGAGGTAACATGGTAGGGACCTACATGTCCGATCTCAGGGTCCACGACAACCTGTTCGCTGGCAACTGGAACGGGTTCATCTTCAACGGCGATGTCCCGAGGATCGAGAACAACACCTTCATAGAAAACGATGGGATCTCGCTCTACAACGGGCAGAACCAGGGTCTCAGTGCCATCTTCAGGAACAACACCTTCAGGAACAACCCGAACGGATTATCCAACACGTATGGTGGTTACACCGACGCCCGCTACAACTACTGGGGAGCCCCCGACGGACCGTCCGGCGAAGGACCCGGCTCAGGAGACCCCGTGGATGAGGATACAATCTATGACCCATGGTACACAGAAGGACCCGAGGGGAACAATCATCCGCCCAGGATCATGTTCATCGAACCGTGGGGCGGCGACGACATTGCCCGGGAAGAGATCGAACTGGTCTGGTATGCAGCAGACCCGGACGGCGACGATATCACCGTGAACCTGAGCTCCTCGCGGGTGAGCGACATGGACAATCGGACATCGCTTTTTTCACTGGAGAACCAGTATCGTTATACCTGGGATGTGACGGCGGTGCCGGATGGTCACTTTGTGATACACGCCGAAATCACCGATACCGGTGGTTTGCGGGACCATGCCCGGAGCCAGCCATTCGAGGTGCACCACAACCTTCCTCCCGAACTCATGATCATACAGCCGGACGGGATCGATGACAGAGCAGATTCCACTTTTTTCATCCGCTGGGATGCCTCTGACACGAACGGTGATGAAGTCCACCTGACCATCTACCGGGCAGATGATAACCGCTCCATACTTAATCTCATCGCAGGATCCCTACCCAATACCGGAGAGTACGCCTGGGATACCTCTTCAATGCCGGAGGGGGATTACCATATTTTCATCACAGCCACTGATGGGAAGGAAAATACCTCGGCCTGGAGCCTGGGATCTATTACAGTGGACCACATCCCAAAGGTGAGTGTGCTCTCTCCTGAGGCGGGTGCAGAGGTAAACCAGAGCCTTTTGATTCGGTGGGAAACCCGGTACGCGGACCCGAATTCCACGGCTTTCGTCTATTACGATTCCGACACGATCCCCGACAATGGAAAAACCCTCATTGCAGAGGGGTTGAACAGCACCGGAAATTACACATGTGACACGGTGGGGATTCCTGAAGGCGATTACTACATCCTTGTGATGGTGACAGACGAGGCTGGGACCGGCTGGAATTACAGCGGAACGGTTAGAATTTCCCATGGCACAGACCCGGAAAACCATCCCCCCACAATCGAGGTAACCTCCGTGGAAAAGATTGATGATTACACCTACCGGATAACCTGGAGCGCTTCAGACCCGGACGAGAAAGTCCTGAAAATCGACCTCTATTATGACACTGACACCAACCCTGACAATGGTATGACCCTGATTGCCGAAAAGCTGGAAGACACCGGAAGCTACGACTGGGATATCTCCTTCATGGAGGACGGGAATTACTACATTCTCGGTGTTGCGAAGGACGGAAAAGGTGGGGAGACCGGGGATTACAGCAGTAAAACCACCATCTCTCTACCCAAGCTCCTTCCCGATTTCGCGGTGATCTCCCTGGATATCCAGCCACCCGCCCCCACGCCAGGAAACACGGTTATCCTCCGTGCCACGATTCAAAACCAGGGAACCGCATCTGGTTCTGGCACACTGGAGTTTCGTGTGGACGGGATTTCCATTGCCACAAAGACGATCACACTTCGCCCGGGTCAGGAGAAGACACTTACAGCGGTCTGGACCGCTGTCGAGGGAAATCACACAATTATGGTTGGGGTGAGCGTTCTTGAGGATTCGAACCCGGGGAACAACGAGGTTGAGAGAGTGGTCAGCGTTGCCGGTGCCCAGGGGGGGAAGGAGAAGGATGGCGATGATGATTTCCCTGTGTTGTATGTGGGTTCCGTCTTGGCGATAGTTGTGGGGGTTGTCGGAGGGGTCGCGGTTTACAGGAAAAAAGGGGAAACATCAGGCGTAGTCAGGTGCCCGGGATGTGGGAGCGTGACCACGTATTCCGGGAAAGAGGACGACTACTACTGCTGGGAATGCGAGGAATATGTGGGGGAGATGGGTGAAGGAGAGATAATCGGATGATGAAGGCAAAGGTGAGTGAAACGACAGGGAAGAAATCCAAGACTCAAATCAAGCACTTTTCGATCATAATTGTTTCGATACTGCTGCTTTCCATCTTTATAGGATCTCTCACAAGGCCAGAAAAAGAGACCTCCCGGGATGGAGCCGCAATCACGGAACTTTCGCACGAAAGAACCTCCGATATCGAACGTAACTTCGCATCCATGCCTGGCTGGTTCACTGAGAATAAAGGTCAGATCGAGAATCCCGATGTACGATTTATTTATGCTGCTTCCAGTTGTGCCGTTGGCTTTGTTGAAAGCGGCTATCTCCTGAAAATAACGAACGAGGACAACCTTACCAGTGTGGTGAGGGTCAGTTTTGATGGCTCCAACCCCGTGGCCCCGGAGGGGAAGGATGAACTCCCACATACGAGCAACTACTTTATAGGAAACGATTCCTCGAAGTGGAGGACAGGGGTGCCCAACTACGAGAGTGCGGCCTACAGGAATATCTATAATGGGATCGATCTGGTCTTCTACACCTCCGAGAAAGGCCTGAAATACGATTTCATTGTTTCCCCTGACGCACACTCATCTCTGTTCCCACCCGCCCCCGGGAACGCTGTCCCTGCACATGCCGACATCTGTTTTTCCTATGAAGGTGTTGACGAAATATTTGTTGACGATTCCGGTAATCTCCACATCGCAACTCCCGCAGGGGAGCTGATCGAGGAGGCACCTTTCAGTTACCAGGTAAAGGATGGAAAAAAGGTTGAGGTCTTTTCCAACTTCTGGACAGATGGGAAAACGGTGGGCTTTGAAATCGGAGACTATGACCTCACAACCGAGCTCATCATTGACCCCTTGATTTATTCAACTTTTGTTGGGGGAGATACTTGGGATCAAGGCTTCGATATTGTGCTTGACTCCGAAAATAATGCATACATAACAGGATGGACATATTCACCAGATTTTCCAACAACCTCTGGCTGTTTTGATGAATCACACAATGGAGATGGTGATGTTATTGTATTTAAGTTGAATCAAGATGGCTCTGATTTGCTTTATTCTACTTTTGTTGGAGGAAGTGATAGGGATTGGGGAATGAAGATTGCCATCGACTCTGAGAATAATACATACATAACGGGACATACAAAATCAGATGATTTCCCAACCACCTCTAATTGTTTTGATGGATCACGTAATTCTGTTGAGGTAGATGATTCATACGATGTTTTTGTATTTAAGCTGAATCAAGACGGCTCTGATTTGGTTTATTCTACTTATCTTGGAGGAAGTAGCGAGGATGGAGGTGACCAGGGAAAATTAGGTATTGCAGTTGACTCTGAAAATTATGCATACGTAACAGGTTGTACAGCATTCCCGGATTTTCCTGTAACATGGGGTGCTTATGATATGACCTATAATGATGATGGTGGGCGTGATGCTTTTGTATCCAAGTTTAATCAAGACGGTTCTGATTTGGTTTATTCTACTTTTCTTGGAGGAATATATGATGACTTTGGCGATGGTATTACTCTTGACTCTGAGAATTGTGCTTATGTGACAGGAAGAACAGAATCATTAAATTTTCCAACTACTTCCGGTTGTTATGATGATTCACATAATGGAAATTTTGATGTTTTTGTATCCAAGTTTAATTCAGATGGGAGTGATATGGTCTATTCTACTTATATCGGAGGGGATGATTTTGATTGGGGGAGAGATATTGCACTCGACTCTGATAATAATGTATACATAACAGGCTCTACATTTTCATCAGATTTTCCAACTACCCCTGGATGCTTTAATGATACACATAATGGAAGTAGTGATGGTTTTGTTACTAAGTTGAATCAAGACGGCTCGGATTTGGTCTATTCTACTTTTGTTGGAGGAGATGATTTTGATAGGGGTGTTGGTATTGCACTTGACTCAGAAAATAATATCTACATAACCGGGGATACGGACTCATCAAATTTTCCCACTACTTCTGGTTGTTTTGATGATTCACATAATGGAGGAATGTCTGATGCCATCATATTTAAGTTAAACCACAATTGCTCGACTCTTGTTTATTCTACTTATCTCGGAGGGAGTGATCACGATGAAGGATGTGGTATTGTAGTTGACTCTGATAATTGTGTTTATGTAACAGGAAGGATAAAGTCATCAGATTTTCCAACTACCTCGGACTGTTACGATAATTCACATAACGGTCATTATGATGCTTGTGTATCTAAGTTGAAACTGGTGGCAGGAAACATACTCCCGACCGTCAACATAACTTCTCCCACCCACAAGTCTGAAGTCTCCGGGACCGTTACAATCAGCGGCAGTGCATTCGACGGGAACGGAACCATAGAGAAAGTGGAGATTTTCATAGATAATGGTTGGACCACTGTGACCGGCACGGATTCGTGGAGCTACGAATGGGACACAACCGAAGTTGAAGACGGGAGCCACACCATCCATGCAAGAGCCTTCGACGGCGAGGTTTATTCCGGGATATCCACTATCGTTGTTACTGTGAATAACACAGGGGACGATCACGGGCAGTCCGGGGATGATGGCGACGACGATCTCGATGGGTTATGGGTTATCGTTCCCGGGGCCGTCATTGCCTGCGCGGCGCTGGGCGCGTTCGGGTACTTGAAGTTAAAAAGAAAGGAGGAAGAAGAAGGGGACGATGAGAGGGACAGAGTAGAAGTCCTCAGGTGCCCGAGATGCGGTGGTGAGACCCTGTACTCCAAGGAAGTGGACGATCACTACTGCTGGGAATGCAAGGAATACGTGGGAGAGATGGAGTGATGTGGAGAACAATTAATGCCTATTTCCCAGTTCTCTATTCACCTATTGAAGACAAGGCTCACCTTCGTATCCTGGAGAAAATCCACACCGATGATTACATCGACGCCCTCCTCATCGGAATATTCGCTTTTGAACGGCACTTCCGAAACTCCAACTTCCATGGTAATCTCGATTTCACCATCCCTAAAGGTGACTTCCGCGAACTTTCCTTCGATCACCTGGCCCGTGGCTGAGTACGAACGATAAACTCCGTACAGTTGCACACCGATCTCGTCGGCGAGTCTCTGGCTGATTACAGTCTCATCCGCCCCGGAATCCACGAATGCCACTGTCAGTTTCTCTTTGTTCTTTCCTGCAACTATTATGGACCTATATATCCTGCCCAATCACACCACCGCTCAAGATGTACAGTATCTTTCTCCGTTTAAACCTGTTGTGGAGGTCTCCCTTGACCCACACCATTTCCCCTTCTTCAACGATCTCGAACTCATCCTTGTATATATCGGAGATATTCTGGATGACTGCGTCACGCTTTCCCCTCGGGACCGGAAAGCCGATCTCTCTCATCTCGATAGTTCGTAATACCATATTATCGCTTGGACAGTTGTTAATATTGATATATACTTTTTGCTGTTATTGCTCACGGTGGAGGAGAAGAAATCCGGCGATGATGGTGCATCTTCTGTTTGATTACCATACTTTTCTGTCCAGTGTGCGGCCCCGCAACCTATTCCGAGGAATACGGGGATCACTACTGCTGGGAATGCGAGGAATATGTTGGAGAGATGAAGGAGGGTTAGGAAAGAGCAAGAGTACACAGAGGAGTGGTCCATTCCTCGCTAGAGTCCCGCTGTAAGCTCCTCCATCTTCAGGAGCCTTTCCCATTCCCTATCAACATCCTGCTGGATCTTATCTATCATCTCCTGAGGGAGATGTCTGAACCTCCCCTGCATCTTCAGATACTCTATAACGGGCGTGGGCTTCTTCGGTTTTATATTTATCTTATATACCTCATTCTCAACCTCGTACAACGGGAATATTCGCATTTGCACTGCCAGGCGGGCCAGCTCGATGGTCCTGCTGGGGTCGAATTTCCAGCCCGTGGGGCAGGGGGCGTAGATATGGATGAACCTGAACCCCTTGATCTCCTTGACCTTCCTGACCTTGCGAATAAGGTCTTCCGGATAGGCGATACAAGCAGTAGCGGCATATGGTATACGATGGGCCACCAGGATCTCCACCATATTCTTCTTCAGGCTCTTCTCCCACTCCCCGGTCTTTCCAACCGGGGTGGTGGTTGTCCAGGCTCCGATGGGGGTGCTCCCGCTCCTCTGGATCCCGGTATTCATGTAGGCCTCGTTGTCGTACATGAAATAGATCACATCATCATCCCTCTCGGCTGCTCCTGAAAGTGCCTGGATGCCGATGTCCGCGGTTCCGCCGTCCCCTGCCCAGCCCACGACGGTCACATCATCGATACCCCGGGCTTTGAGGGCTGCTTTCACCCCAGAAATCGAGGCGCCGGTGGTCTCGAAAGCAGTAGAGAGGGTTGGGATGCCCATGCAGGAGAAGGGCAGCACACCGGGAATCACGGCCCAGCAGCACGCCGGGATGGTCATGATGGTCTTCCTGCCGAGCCCCTTGAGCGTGAACCTCATGGCATGGGCTGCTCCACATCCGAGACAGGCCATGTGTCCGGAATACATGAGTTCTTCTTCGGGAATCGTGAGCTTTGCCATTTCAATACCTCCTCCTCCGGTGAATGCGCTGTTCCCCTCTCAGATCGATCCACTGGACCTCGATGTCCTTCTCTCCTTTCTTTACGAGTTCGAATGCGTTCTTGTACAGATTTTCGATGATCCCGGGTGTCACATCCCTGCCCCCGATCCCGACAAGATAGTTCTTGATAAGCGGATGGTTGCGGTTCTCGTAAAGGGCTCCCTTGATCTCCGTGAAGAGCGGCCCCTCGTATCCGAATGTGATGCTACGGTCGATGACTCCGATGAAATGGGCATCCTTGGCGATCCTTCGAATGTCATCTACAGGGAAAGGACGGAACATCCTGACCCTCACTAAGCCCACACTGTGACCTTCGTCCCTGAGCTTGTCCACCACATCCTTGGCTGTGGAAGCCGTGGTGCCGATGCAGAAAAAAATGATCTCCGCATCCTCGATCCGGTATTCATCCAACACTCCGTATGACCTTCCGAATATCTCCCCGTATTCCCTGTCAACTTCCCTAAACTTCGTAAGGGCTTTTTCATGGGCCTCGGCGATCTTGTACCTGAGCTCGGGATAGTACTGGTGGGGCATGGAAAGCGATCCGAAGTAGTGGGGGTCGTCAACGTCCAATTTATAGATGGGATCGAAGGGCGGGAGGAAATCGTCCACCAGTTCCTGGTCAGGGATCTCCACCCGTTCCACGGTGTGGGAAAGATAGAATGCGTCCTCTGTGACCATGCCCGGAAGGAGTATGTCCCTGTCCTCCGCGACCTTGTACATCTGCAGGATGGTATCCAGAACTTCCTGGTTCCGTTCTCCGTGCAAGATCATCCAGCCGGTATCCCGCTGTGACATGCAGTCTGTGTGGTCGGCCCAGACGCTCCAGGGCGGTCCCATGGCGCGGTTCACATTGGACATGACCACCGGGGTCCTGGCACCGGACGCCCATATCAAAAGCTCGTGCATGAGCATTAATCCGTGGGACGAGGTTGCGGTGTATGTTCTGGCACCGGTGAGCGCGGCGGATATGCAGGCGGCCATGGCACTGTGCTCGGATTCAACCTTGATGAACTGGGTCTTGAATTCCTCATTCGCAACGAACTCAGCAATCTTCTCCACCACTGTGGTCTGGGGCGTGATTGGGTAGGCAGCGACCACCTGTGCCCGTGCCAGTTTTGCACCGTAGGCTGCCGCAGAATTTCCGCTCACTACTTCTTTCATGGCTCAAACCCCCTCAGCCCT
>DAOVMN010000473.1 GCA_030630685.1 Thermoplasmata archaeon
AATAAAGGAATGGCAAAAACAAGCAGATGAAGTCTTCTCACGAGGTGGCTCGGAATCTCTGTGGGGAGGAAGACCTGACATCCTTGTTGAAAAATATCATCAGAATTGTAAGAAACCCTGCCAGGTGTTCATCGGTGAGGTAAAGTACACCACCTATCCCTCATACGCAGCCCAGGGTCTGAAAGAACTTCTTGAATACATGGCACTTGTGAAAAAGGATACAAAATACTTTGAAAAGTCGGACAAAGTATTCAAACCAGCCAAAATCCACGGCTGGCTCTTCCTCGATAAAATGGAAACAGATAAACCCGCCCAGGGGAACATCTCGGTGATAAAATTCGGGGATGATGACATCAAAGAAAAAATCCTTCCCAACTGAAACTCGAAAAATTACCTCTTAGCTAACCGCCCCGCACCCCCCACCAATCCCGTCGCCGTCGTGGTCGTCTCTGCGCCGCTCTGCGTTGAAAAAACGTCGTCGTGTCCTTTAACCTCCCCAAAAATCCAACCGGCAACTCCAAAACCCGCCCCCTCGACTAACCCGCACATGCGACAACTTTAAAACGGAATAAACAACCCCTGAACCCACCCACAGCCGAATGGAGGAATTCAATGGTCGTGAAAGTCGCAATCAACGGTTATGGAACCATCGGGAAAAGAGTGGCAGACGCTGTCACAAAGCAGGATGACATGGAGATCGTGGGCGTAACAAAGACACGCCCGACAATCGAGGCCGATCTTGCTATCCAGAAAGGCTACCCGCTGTATGCCGTAGCAGAGGAGCACGAACAGGGATTTCTGGATGCAGGCATCCCGATCACGCGAGGTACGCTTTTGGCCCTCCTGCAAAAGGCGGATATCGTTATAGATGGCTCCCCTGGGAAAAAGGGAGCAGCAAACAAGCCCATCTACGAGAAGGCGGGCGTGAAGGCCATCTGGCAGGGCGGGGAAAAGGATTCCCTTGTGGAAACATCCTTCAATGCCCTCACCAACTATAACAAGGCCTGGGGAAAGCGGTTCGTCAGGGTGGTCTCCTGCAACACCACCGGACTTGCCCGGACCCTCTATCCAGTCCAGCAGAAATTTGGCATCAAGGCCGCCTATGTAACCATGGTCAGAAGGGGAGCCGACCCCAGGGAGAGCAAAAAGGGACCGATCAATGCTATCACCCCGGTGCTGAAAGTGCCCTCGCATCATGGGCCGGATGCACAAACAGTTATTGACGGACTGAACATCTTTTCCTTAGCTGTGGCAGTCCCAACCACAATCATGCACCTGCACTGCAACACCGTGGAACTGGAGGACAAGAATGCCACCACCGAGGATGTTCTTGCACTCTGGGATGCCACACCCCGGATCAAGTTCGTTGAGGGCGGAAAGGGCATAGTGAGTACTGCACAGGTCATGGAGCTTGCCCGCGATTTAAACAGGGAGCGTGCGGACTTCAACGAGATCATCGTGTGGAAGGACGCCGTGACTGTTCAGGATGGCGTACTCTACTACTACCAGGCCATTCATCAGGAATCCGATGTGGTACCCGAGAACATCGATTGCATCCGGGCAATGTGTGAATTAGAACCGGACAACATGAAGTCCATCGAGAAGACGAACAGGGCGCTTGGGATCGAGTGATTTGGGATCGGATGATCCCGTTCTTTTCTTCTATTTCGCTTTTTAATTCCTTCTCTTTTTTCCTGTTATTTCATTTTTCTCGATTCGTCACCTACCTTTCTCCTCTCCCTCGCCCCACCCATCCCCCTACTTGTCCTCCCTTAGTCCAACTTCTCTCCCCCCTGTCCCACGTTCATTCTCACTCAGTTCCACACCCCCCACAGGGCTCCCGCCCTACTTCCCC
>DAOVMN010000196.1 GCA_030630685.1 Thermoplasmata archaeon
ACAAACAAGTTATCGAGCAAGTTACCCCACAAGTTACCCCACAAGTCACCCCACAAGTCACCCCCCAAGTCACCCCCCAAGTTACCTCCCAAGGCAGGCGTCTGCTTGCCGTTTGTGACAGGGAATTGCTGCGAGAAGAGCTGCAAGAGCGGATCGGGCTTGCCGACCGCAAGCACTTCCGCACTGACTATCTGCGCCCGGCCCTCAATGCAGGCATGATCGAAATGACCATCCCCGATAAGCCTCACAGCAGTAAGCAGAAGTACCGGATCACCGCCAAAGGTATGGCAATCCTAAAAAAGGTGGAGGAGGAGCCGTCATGAATCCCGCCCCCTATACCGAAAACACCCTCATTCAGAAGACCACGGCCGAGTACCTGGGACAGCAGCTCGGCTGGGAGTCTATCTACGCTTACTTACCGGTGATTCGTGCTCCCGAGTATGACATGAGTATCTCAACAATCATAATAACAACCCGAGCGTGAGCTTTGCAGGATTGTCCCCTCTGTCCCCCCACACCTGCACAGCGACCCCGAAACCAACAATAAAAATCCACCTGCTGAAAAATCGAACTGAAGATAATGTGAAGCATAGATCCCACCGTGAAAACGTGATTATGGATCCCGGGTGTGGTGGGGGCGAGGAGGGGGAAGCGTGGGGCAGACGACGCGGTAGTTGGGGATAGGGAAGGGAAACCCGGTGGCGGGGGAAAGGGGAGAAAGGAAGGAGGCGTAGTGGGGGTCCACCGAACAGAGGGGTTGGTCGCTGAATGGGTGGGGTGGGAGGGAGGAACCACCGAACGGCAGGTGGCATCGCAAAATGGTGAAAAGGGGAGACGAGGGAACTGCTCCACCAGGATTTTCACCAGGAATGCGAGATCGCCCCAGGTCCACATGCAGCCACACACGGCAAAGGCGGCCTATTCTTCATTGGTTTGCAGGGCCCGCAGGTATATTTTATCTTTTTCCTCTCCTGCTCGGTAACGAATGCCACCTCGTCATCGGAAAATGGGTCGTTCTCGTCGGGTCCCACACCCATTACTCCATAGGGGCAGGCACTCACGCATTCCCTGCAGCCGTTGCATTTATCTGTGTCTATGGTGATGAAGTAATCACCGGAGCCATCCTTGTATCCGTAGTTTGCTTTCATGATGGTCACTCCAAATTAATCTGTGCAATCATAATAGCCGATCATTTCCGTCCCTTGCCTTTCGCTACCAGGGTGTTGGCAAAAAGGGCTGCACCTGCGGCACCCGCGATCTGCGTGTCCCATTCGGTCTTCATGGGCTCGATATTCATGATCTTCATCAGCCGATCGATCACGCCCTTGTTCTTGGCCATTCCACCGGTTATGGCGAACCTTTCCTCCACCCCGATCCTCTCGATCAAGGAGTATATCCTCTCGGCCATGGCCGAGCAGTAGGCGGCAAGGACCTCGTTGACCTTCCAGCCGGACCTGAGCAGGCCGGTAGCCTCGGTCTTGGCGTAGACCACGCAGGTACTGCTGACCGGTTCGGGCTCCTTCTCGATGTCGAACGATCTGTCACCCACTTCTATGATGGGCACGGAAAGCAGGTCCGCAAAAACCTCCATACCCCTCCCCGTCCCGGCGGCGCATTTGTCGTTCATCAGGAAGTCTGTCACCTTGCCCTTCCCATCACAGTGGATGGCCTTGCAGTCCTGTCCGCCGACATCCAGGACCGTCCTGACCTCGGGTCCATAGAGGAAATGCGCTCCCCGGGCATGACAGGCGATCTCGGTGATGGACCTATCTGCCATGGGCACGTTGACCCTGCCGTATCCGGTCCCTATGCAGTAATCAATCCGGTCCTCCGGCAGACCCGTGCCTTTTAGAGCATAGTTCAATGCATTCCTGGCACTCTCTGGACTGTCCGAGCCCGTCCTCATATTGCTGTAGGCAAAGATCCGGCCATCGGTGACTATGACCGCCTGGGAACTTACCGATCCTACATCGATACCGGCGGTGACTATCTTTGCGTCATTCCAATCCAGATCCGGGTTCTTCCAGTTGGACTCCGTCCAGCGCCAGAATTCCTGTTTCTGCTGCTTCTTTTCTTCCCCTGGCATTTTTATCCCTCCTGCCATTCCTATCCCTCCTCCTGGGCCACGAGTGCGGCCCCGACAGCAGCGCCGAAGGCCGGATCCTCCGGTACAAATATCTTTTCAACCTCAAGCTCACTCCTCAGTGATTCCACGAAGCCGGGGTTCAGGCCGACACCGCCAAGCATCACGATGTCCTCGTTCACCCCGATCCTGCGGATCATGGAAACGATCCGGCTGGCCATAGCGTCGTGGATGGATTTGCTGATGTCCTTCTTGTTGGTCTTGGCGTGGATGAGGCCCACCACCTCTGACTCGGCGAAGATCGCACATTGTGCGTTCATGGGGATCGATTTGTCCGACTCGTTGGCCATTGGTCCCATCTCCTCCAGTTCCACCTCCAGTGCCCTGGCCATTGCTTCGATGAATGCCCCGGCACCGGCGGCACACTTCTCGTTGATGTCGAAGTCCTCCACCCTGCCCTCCTCGTTGATCTTGGCTGCACGCCCCATCTCGGCACCGACATCGGTCACGGTCCTTGCAGAGGGGAAAAAGAAATGAGCGGCCTTGGCCATGGCCTTGATCTCGTTGACCTGCGTATCGGCCTGCCTGACCACCTCCATTCCTGCTCCGGTCCCGCCATATTTCTCGATGTCATCCGGTGAGATGCCGGCATCCTTCAATGCTTCTTCCAGTGACTTCTCTATGGCATTGGCCTGGTCGAACCCTGTCAGGACCGATCCCTTGCCGATGATCTCGTTGTTCCTTAAAATGACCGTTTTGGTGTTCTTGGCACCGCAATCGATTCCTGCTGTAATCATGTCATACCTCCCTTTCTTCCCCGCCTACCTCTCCTCTTGTTTGGTCAGGCCCATACTCTCCAAGAAGATATCGAACCTCTTCTGTGTGGCCTCCTTATCGAATTCCCGTTCATCTCCCATGTTGCCTTCGTAGGTCAGGACCTTGTGTCCCCTCTTGAGGAGACCGAGCCGGTTCTCTGCAATACCCACCGAGAGGCCCTCACATCCACGGTTGTAGTGAAGGATGATGGCGTTCAGTTTCCAGTTCTTCGCTATTGCGTCCATCATCTGGGTCTTGTACTCTGGGCTGTAATAGTGCTGGTACTCCGGCTTGCACAGATGCCAGTCGGCCAGCATCCTGCAGCACTCCTCCCGGGTCTCGGGCCTGTTCTCGGGCATGGGCCTTGGAACGAAGTCCTTTTTCTCCTTGTCGAAAAGCCACATTCCTTCCAGTCCGAAGGTGTAGAGGGAACCCACGGATACCACGCCCCAGCTCTCAAGGTATCTGTAGATGCTCAGGAAACCCCAGGGGGGCTGGGTATCGGTCATGACACGAGCCTGTTCGTTCGGTACTGCTGCGATCCCGCGATCCACCCTGTCCCGCACCTCGGGCAGAAGGTCGTTTTCATAGAAGTCAGCAAACTTGGCATTGGATTTCTGCAGCGTCCCGAAAACGTAAAGGGAGTAAATCGATTTTTCATCCAGGGGAGCAGGAACGGCCCTGTTCAGCATGCATATCTTGGCCCAGGTGTGTGTGGATCTGATGTCGTTCCAGGCTGCCTCGAAGAACAGTTCGTCGTTGTACTCCCGACCTGTGACCTCCTCCATCCAGTCGATGGAATCCATCAACTGGTCCGCAACATACTTTATCCTGTGTTCGTATACCTTCGGTGCAAAGGGTGTGTATGGGCCAGCCCCTACATCGATTACACACAGGGGAACGTCTCCGCCCTCCAGCTCGCAGGCGTTCTGGTACCACTTCGCGTGGGAGCAGCAGATATGCTGGGTATAGGCGAAGTCCGCCTTGGGAAACTTGCCCCCGAAGGCGTATTCATCACACAGGATGGATCCCCAATAATTCCTCATGTACGAGCATAGGTCGCGGGCGAAGCCGTAGTTCTCGGTAGCTGCCAGGAACTTGGCGGACAGCGGCTTGTTGAACGCACAGGAGGCCCCGTAGGGCTCACCGGTGACCCAGTGAACGTCACGCCCCAATCCCAGGGGGATACAGTCGAACGCCCAGGCGCTGCCCATGACGCGAAGACCGCCCTTCTCATGGGCCTGTTCGAACTCCCTGTACCACTCCATCCTCAGTTCCTTGGCCTTGTTCCAGCATTTTAATGGTTCTGTTGGATATTTCGCCATGCTTATTCACCTCCTAGAACAGATCATCCTCCATTTCAAGCGTCTCCAGGAACGCCTCGGTCCTGATTGCAAATGGTCCTGCGGCCACGGTCACGTCGAACTCCAGGAAATAGGTGGGGATCCCGTGTTCATCGAGGAACTTCCGGATGAAGGGAATATCCGCTTCATGGGGGTCGCAGAACTTCTGCTGGATCAGGATAGCCCCGGCCACGTTGAAATCCCTGGCAAGCTTTAGGATCCTCTTCAACCTGGTTCTCTCCGGCCAGTCCTTGGAGGGACACGGCGTCCTGTTCACATACCTGGTTGCAATTGCCTCGAGCGGGTCGTCGATGGATTCGTCCACAAGGTCCCAGAAGTACCGGGTAGTCGTACAGTGCTCCTCCACCACCACTGTGCAGCCCACCGATTCCCTCTCACCCAGGGTCTCGATCATGCTGAGATATTCAATGTCGTCATTCTCGCTCCCGATGAGCATGATCCTCTGGCCCGGATCGCGATCCAGTTTTCTTGTCTCCAGTTCCTTTTTCACCTCCTCTGCCACTTCAATGAACTCCCTGGCATCGGTGAAGAACTGGGCACAGGTCATGTACATGGCCTCGGTCCCGGTGATTGGCGGGTCGTTCAGCTTCCTGAACTCGTAGATATCCTTCATGACGCGCCGCACGTCGTTCATGATCTCGATACCGCGTCTGAGGTCGTCGTTTGTGATCTTTTTTCCTGTCAGCTCCTCGAGCTTCTCGATAAGGAGCTTGTACTCCTCCATAAGGAAGGGTATGGACCTCTTGCTCTGGACGTGGCTGGGCATGGGGAGGAAATAGCTCCAACCCGGGTTCTTATGGATCTCCCAACTGGTGAAGGCCTGCCTGAGGTGCAGGCAGGACTGTGCGATCATGATGCCGTCCAGGTAGTCATACCTGT
>DAOVMN010000416.1 GCA_030630685.1 Thermoplasmata archaeon
GCTGAGATGGTTGGGCAACTCATTTCATACGCTTCAAATATTGGTGCTATGGGAACAAAAAGAATTGTAGAATCTATTCTGTCCCCATACAAATCTACAATTTGGAGGTATGCTGGATAGTAAAACGCAAAACTTCAGTAAGGTAATATGGATACACTTGGAGGAAATTCTCTATCTCATCTTTCATCGCTATAGGGATTTTAACATTTATTGAAGCCATAGTATCATTATAGTAATACTTTCTATTCATAAATAAGGTTTTTGTCGGAGGCTTACAACGGCTCGTCATCGGGATACATGTCCGCCTCTGTGATATCGTCATCAGGAAGTCCGGGAAGTTCCTCTTCTTTCTCCTCCTCTTTTTCCTCTTCCTTCTCCTCTACCTCATCGTCAAGGATAAGTCCCACCCTCTCTGCCAGATACATTTTGATCTTATCTTTATCAGTGGTTTCAATGCCGAAATATTCGGGAAAAAGGTGGGTGGTGGTGATGATCCTGGTATTGCCCTCGGCCCTCATGTTGATCATTCCGATCTCCCTTAGTTCCCTGACGTGATCGTAGATACGGCTTCCCAGCATTGTTTGAAGCTCGCTCTGCTTCACGGGTTCGTGATAGGCGATGAGCGCCAAGGTCTTCCACAGCTTCCTCGGTATGTCCGGGGTGGTAAGGGAGCGCACAGGTTTGGCATACTCGTCCCTGAGCTTCATGGTGTATTTCCTCCCCACCCTCGATATCTCTAAGGAGGTCTCCCGTTTTCTGTAGCTCTGCACAAGAGACCTGAGAGAACTGGTCACCTCGTGCTTGTCCATGCTGGTAAGCTCCTGGAGCTCCCTTATTGAAAGGGGCCTACCGGCTGAGAACAGTGCAGCTTCGATAAGACGGGAATCTATCTCTTTCATAAACTTCACACGCCTTCCTTTATTATTAAAATTAACTATCTGCTGATTATTAAGTTTTTAGTTCCACCCGCCCCCGTCGTCGTCATTGGGGCGCCAAAATAGAGCAGGGCATAGACCTTCGTATCCCCTATGAGGTTTTCCACCACGGCGTATTCGTTGGGCGAATGTGCCATATCATCGAGCTTGCCCCAGACTACAGCATTGAAGCCCGCCCTCCTGACTATGGCGGCACAGGTGCCTCCCCCTATTCCAACAGGCTTGGGTTTGATGCCGTACACCTGGTTTACGGCACTGCCAAGGAGTTGAACCACTTCGGCATCCCCGGGTGTGGGAGGTGCGGCTCTTTCCATCTGCACGGGCTCGATCCCTATCCTTGCGCCTGTTTCCCTTTCCACCCTATCCGCCACCCCGCGGACAGACTTCATCACCTCCTCCATATCGTATTCCGGTAGTATCCGGCAATCCAGGTAGAACACGTCCTCTCCTGGAATGGTGTTCACATTGGGAACGTTGGCCTCCTTCTTCGTGGGCTCGAAGGTTGACGCAGGTGGCTTGAATATCCTGTTCTCTGCATCGAATTCCTTTTTTATCTCCTCCAAAGTTAGAACCCCGAACCTCATCCCAGCGGCAAAGGCATTGATCCCCCGCCCTGGAGTGCTGGCATGGCACTGCTTTCCCTTTGTGATGATCTTGAGCCAGAGTATGGATTTCTCTGCTACCTCCAGCTCGGTTCCATCCGGATTCCCTGCATCCGGAACGATGATCAGGTCATCTTTCTTGAATATCCCTTTGCCCAGCAGGAACTTTATCCCCTTCTCGCTCCCTGTTTCCTCGTCCGCCACAAATGCAAGCACGATATCCATAGCAGGAATGATGCGGAGCTTGTTCAATGCCTTGAGTCCATAGAGGGACGCCATCAGCTCCTGGCCGTTGTCCTCGGCCCCTCTCGCATAGACTTTTCCATTTTTCACCACCGGCTCGAAGGGGTCGGTCTCCCAGAGTGAGGCCTCTCCTGGCGGGACCACGTCCGTATGGGTCATCACCCAGAGCCGCCTGGTCCTGTCCTTCCCGTGCTTAATTGCAATGATGTTCGGCCTGGGAACAGTGTCAGGGGCATCGTAGAGCTTTATCTCGTCCACCCCGATCTCCTTCAGGAGCCTCATGAGGTATTCCGCCTTTTTTCCCTCTCCTTCGCCTCCATTGGCAGGGGAGAGCGCGGGAATCCTCAGCATCCCCATGAAGTTCTCTACGATCTCGTCCCTCATCCCTTCGACGGTTGAGAATATTTTATCTGTTAAGGCATTATCCGTCATTTTTTCTGGAATCTCATTCATGGTATCGCATGAAGAAGGAGGAAGGTGTATTAAAAACCTGCGGGTACTATGTTGTAAGTCAGTAAATAAGGACTCAAAGACGTAGCGAATAAGGAACTGAGATTTTGCGTTTGCGGTCAGACTTGGGAACACGGATGACGCGGATCACACAGATAAACACGGATCAATGAAAAATCCGCGAAAATCCGGCAAATCCGTGTCATCCGCGTTCTTATTCGCCACCTTACAACATTGTCCCAAAACCTGGGGAGTATGTCGTAAGTCTGTGATTAAGAAATAAAACATA
>DAOVMN010000222.1 GCA_030630685.1 Thermoplasmata archaeon
ACGCAGATTAACACAGATTTTTGTGGACTTTCAAGGGAAAGGTAGGAGTCACTTCCCCCTAAGACCCCCATCCCCCTCTTTTAACTGTCACCTACCGACTGAGTGAGTGGGTCTTAGACAGAAAAGAGTGAGGGTTGGGGGGAGATTATTCTCCCCCCTTTAATCTTGAGGGGGCTGTTGGTCAGCTTCAACTCATTCTTTTTCCTCATCCGTTGTAAACATCATAGAATTATTCTCCTGGCTTATATCCACAAGGTCTTGATATTCTGATCTTTTCTTGATTTTTTTATTGCCGAGTTTTTCTTTCCGATTAATAAGATACTGCAGTGTTTCCTCGTCTTTAAAGGGATCTATCTTTTCCAGTAACGTGTTGATCGCCGCCACATGACCTCCTATAGTAGAGTTAGACACACCCCCATAACAAATCGAATTATGCGTCCCATCACATCGTTTACAAAATTCATTTTTTACAGGCATTTCTCTTATTATCTGTAGTATTTCACTTTTCAAATATTCTAAAGATTTTAAAGAATCCTTATTCTGAGGTTTTGTAGTTCCAATTCCAACCCAATTTGAATATTGTTTTGTAAATGCTATCCACGTTGTACTCCGCATTGGTCCAAAAAAAGAGATCATAACATTCTCTTGAGGTAAAACCATATCTCTGAGAAGACCCTTACCAACATAATTTCGATTTTGAATTTTATACATAATACCTCTCTTTATTAGAACTCGTTCAATAGTTTTCAAAATCTCACTGGAAAAACGACTTTTACACCATCTGCATTCTAATACCGATTTCTCTACTTTTGCACGCACATAGTCTTCGCCAAAAAATATTATTACCCCAATTAGCCCAATGCTCATGGGAATTTCTAATAACAAAAACCAACACAAATTCACGGGGCTCATGGTACTTGCAATAATCGGGGGAATCATCATGCATAAGATTATGAGTAAAACTATAACATAATCTCTCAAATATTTGCGAAAGAACGGTTTTCCGTCCATCCATCTATATTGATTTACCTTGTCTCCCTTCATTACTCACTGGATGGATGATATCATATTTATAGATATCTCGATTTCGGCATCAATCAAAAAATACCCAAGTGCGCCTGCCGGGATTCGAACCCGGGTTAGTAGCCCCGGCGCCCCCTGGGTCCTGACCAGGTTGCCCTTTCCCTAAGGAGCGATCCCGCCCAAGACTTCCGAATCTAAGCCTGCTCTCTGTTCAGGAAGTCCTTCAGTACATCCTTGAGGTTGGGCCTGCCGATCTCCTCGAGTTCGTACCTGACCCGGATGATGGGCTTGTTTATACTTACCACGCGATTCAGGTCGATGGGTGTCCCTGCTATCACAACATCGCAGTCCGCCTTGTTCAGGGTCTCCTTTAGGTCATTTACCTGCTCCTTTCCATAGCCCATGGCCGGAAGGACTTGCTTCAGATGGGGGAACTTCTCTAAGGTCTCTTTGATGCTTCCTATCGCAAAGGGCAGAGGAGAAATTATTTCGCCGGCACCGAAGCGCTTGGCAGCGAGATAGCCCGCTCCATAGGCCATTCCACCGTGGGTCACTGTGGGCCCGTCCTCCACCACAAGCACCCGCTTGCCCTTGATGGCATCCGGCTCGTCTACAGAGAGCGGGGAAGCCGCATCCACGATGATGGCTTCAGGGTTCACTCTCATGATGTTCTCCCTCACCTCTGCCACGTACTCGGGTTTAGCGGTGGCGATCTTGTTGATTACCACGGCATCCGCCATTCTCAGGTTTGTCTCGCCAGGATAGTAGCGCAGCTCGTGTCCTGCCCTGTGCGGGTCTGTAACAACAATGTGAAGGTCAGACTTGTAGAAACAGATGTCGTTGTTCCCTCCGTCCCAGAGGATTATGTCGGCCTCCTTCTCTGCCTCTCGCAGGATGCACTTGTAGTCCACGCCTGCATACACAACGATCCCGTGGTCGATGTGGGGCTCGTACTCCTCTCGCTCCTCGATGGTGCACTCGTGCCTGTCGAGATCCTCGTAGGTGGCGAAGCGCTGGACAGTCTGCTTGACCAGGTCACCGTAGGGCATTGGGTGGCGGATGACAACGATCCTGTAGTTTTTCTCCCTGAGCAGTTTGACAACCCGGCGGGTAGTCTGGGACTTTCCGCACCCGGTCCGGACAGCACAGATGGAGATAACGGGCCTGTAGGATTCGATCTGCACGTGCTCGGAACCGATGAGCTTGAAGTCCGCACCTGCGGCCTGGACAAGGGAGGCCTTGTGCATCACCTCCTCGTGCGGAAGGTCGGAGTATGCAAGCACCACCTCATCGATGCTCCATTTCTTTATGAGCTCGGGGAGCATCTCTTCGGGATAGGTCGGGATGCCGTCGGGGTAAAGTGAGCCTGCCAGTTCCCTTGGATAGGTCCTCCCCTCGATGTTGGGTATCTGTGTTGCTGTGAAGGCCTTGACTTTATAGTCCGGATCGTTCCGGTACACTGTGTTGAATGTATGGAAGTCCATGCCTGCCGCACCCATTATGATTACTGTCCTGACCATATTTTCACTGTCCGATGTGGGTTTATTGTGGTTGGGCCTGGGGAGATTGTGGGGATATAATTATTTTTGGGGGTGTAATCAAAATTGGTGATGAAATCTCAACAGGCACGATGGCACGCGGATGACGCGGATTGGGACGGATATTCGCGGATTTTAATAAGAGTGAACTGTGGTAATAGCGTGCACATAGTGCAAGATCGGGCGATATATCCGGGGATGGAAAAGAATAATAAAGAAATCCAGTTTCCCGCCTTTGGAAGGAAAATTGATGACAGAACCCCCAGAGATCATCCATGAGTTGGTAGAGCGATTTGAAAGGAATATCCAGGCCTACAAAAGGTTGGATTACAAGGAGGAACAGTTGAAACAGGAGTTTTTGAATCCTTTCTTCGAAGCTCTTGGATGGGACGTGAACAACAAATCCGGTGCAGCCCCTCAACATCGGGATGTGATATTCGAGGATTCGATCAAGGTGGCAGGAGGCACAACGGCACCGGATTACTGCTTCACTCTTTCAGGAAAGAGGATGTTCTTCCTCGAGGCGAAAAAACCATCAGTGAACATCAAGAGAGACATTCACCCGGCATATCAATTGAGAAGGTACGCATGGAGCGCAAAATTGCCTGTATCCGTCCTGTCGGATTTCGAGGAGTTTGCGGTCTATGAATCTCGAAAGCTTCCAAAGAAAGAGGACAAGGCAAGCACAGAAAGGATAATGTATCTGACTTACAAAGATTATGTGGATAAATGGGATGAAATCAGCTCGATCTTTTCGAGAAAAGCTGTCCTTAAAGGATCGTTTGACAGGTTTGTCGAAACTGCAAAGAAGAAGCGAGGAACCCAGGAGGTCGATAATGAATTCCTCAAGGAGATGGAAAGATGGAGATTGATGCTCGCCAGGAATTTTGCCCTGCGAAATGACTGGCTTTCCGTTCGCCTGCTGAATTATGCGGTTCAATTGACAATCGACAGAATCCTTTTTCTTCGTATCTGCGAGGATCGTGGAATCGAGAAGTACAAACAACTTCAGTCCCTTCTTGACAAGGAGAATATCTATGCCGAACTCTGTAAGATCTATTTGAAAGCGGATGACAAGTACAATTCCGGACTTTTCCATTTCAGGAAGGAGAAAGCCAGAGGAACATTACCGGATGATTTAACACTGCGTCTAACCATTGATAATAAGGTTCTCAGCGATCTTATCAAACATCTCTACTACCCGGATTGTCCTTATGAATTCTCAGTTTTACCACCTGAAATCCTTGGGAACGTATACGAGCAATTCCTGGGAAAGGTGATCCGCCTCACTCCTGGGCATCGGGCGAAGGTGGAAGACAAACCCGAGGTCAAGAAAGCCGGTGGGGTGTATTACACCCCAAAATACATCGTGGATTACATCGTGGAGAATACCGTCGGGAAGCTTTGCAATGGAAAGTCACCCGATCAAATTTCAAAGTTCCGCATCCTCGACCCCGCCTGCGGCTCCGGCTCCTTCCTCCTGGGGGCCTACACGTGCTTATTGGAATATCACCTTGACTACTATTCGAAGCAGAAAAATAAAAAGCGAATCCAAGACAAAATATATCAGGGTAGAAGT
The DNA here is from genome assembly GCA_030630685.1 of Thermoplasmata archaeon. Lineage (GTDB taxonomy): Archaea > Thermoplasmatota > DAOVMN01 > DAOVMN01 > DAOVMN01 > DAOVMN01. The sequence continues at coordinate 4,141 of DAOVMN010000222.1, forward strand.
GGGGAATGGCAGTTAGACATCAGAGAGAAGAAACGAATTCTGCTGAACAATATTTACGGCGTGGACATCGATTCACAGGCGGTAGAAGTTACCAAACTCAGTCTCCTCCTGAAAGTCCTTGAAGGTGAAAGCAGACAATTGACTATTGTTAAGGAGCGGGCACTGCCTGATTTAGGGAATAACATCAAGTGCGGGAATTCGCTCATAGGACCTGATTTTTACAGTGAAGGGGTACAGACAACGCTCTATAATGAAAATGAGATGTATCGGATAAATGCGTTTGATTGGAATTCGGAATTTAAGGAGATTATGGGGAATGGTGGATTCGATGCGGTTATTAGTAATCCGCCATATTTCTCCTTAGATATTACTGCTGACTATTATAAAAGCTATCTGCAAACCAAATTTTCCAATTTTGCCACCAGACAAAGCAAT
>DAOVMN010000437.1 GCA_030630685.1 Thermoplasmata archaeon
CGGTTGAAGCTGCCGGTATCCGCGGCCTGGACACCATTGCCAGCGTTGGAGTGAGAAGCGAGAATGTAACCATTGGCACCATCACCATCCTTCAGGGCGGCTCGGCCACCGTGCTCAGGGATGGGACCATACGAACGCTGTATCCAGAAAGCAGCATCCTTTCCGGGGATATAGTTACCACGCATGGGGATTCCGGTATTACTTTAGATGTCTCGAAGTTCATATACGACGGCCAGGCCGAGGGAAACATCTACGTACTTCTCCGCGATGCTGTTGTGGGCTTCCTCAGGTACCAGGACGTGGGTTATATGTGGATCATCAGCGGCGAGGTCCTTGTCTGGGTCCCGGGCGGTGGAACAGGAGCCCCCTTAACTGTCAACCTTTCTGAGGTTTCTGTCATAAACTCCGAGTTTCCAGGCAAGGAGTATAATGCCGTGGTCGAGCTCATGCCTCCCTTTGAGGAGCACCTCTTCTTATTAAACGTTACACCCGAGCAAACCAAAGCGGAGGTCTATGAAGGGGCCATCGAGCTCAAGAACGATGATGGTACCCGTACACTCGATAATTATGAGCAAACCACTGGTGAAAGGACAGGCGATATTCCCGAACCTACTTGCCTTGAAAAAACCATCGTTATGCTGGAATCCGATGGCTGTGTGGGGGGTTGGGTGCGTTCCGAGGGTAAGAGTATCCGGGAGAACGAGGATGTCTATTACCTTCCTGCCAGGGATTACCGTCCCGGAAAGGATAGGGAATACTACATTATACCCTCGGATGTCACTGGTATCACCCTTGATCTAACGGGCCGGACCGATGGAAACTATACTGTTTCCTTCACCTCGATAAAGGATTGTGCCTCGAAGAGCTTTTAGCTGACCACTACCGGGTCTTCAGCAACAACCGATACCTTTGTCTTTTCCGAGAACGAACTGGGATTAAGGGAGATGGAGCCGGATAAGACCTATGACCTTACCATTACCTATGAGAATACTGTAACTGCAAAGTTCGAGGCCGTGGATATCAAGACCTCTGACGAGGATCAGGGCTTCGAGGTTACGGACTGGGAGAACTTAGACGATAAGGATAAAAAACCGGTAACTGTCTCCGAGGGGGACAAAGAGGCTAAGGTGCCCACAGGGATAACCGGGGATGAATTGGAGAAAGAGTTCAAGGAGGAAGAGGAGGAGATCAGTGTCTGGGTGTGGATTTCTCTTCTCATAATTCTGATTCTGATAGTGCTGGCAAGTGGATATTACTGGTTTTTCCGCATGGAACGAGAAAAGGAGGAAGAAGGAGAGAGCCTAAGAGAAGAGAAGGAGTTTGAACGGGAAGAGAGGAAATTGGAGAGAGAAGAAAGGGAAGAGGACCTCCTAAGAGAGGAGGAAAAGAGGGAATTTGAGAAGGAGGAACTGGAGGAGGGGTTGAAAAGGAACTCCTAAAGGGGAAGGACGAGGAGTAATCCTCCCCCTTCTTTTTCAGTTTTTCTTGGTTTTTGAGTCTCAGATCTGCTGACTGTACTTCCCACCAACCTCCTTCAGTTGTTGAGGGTACACAGCAGCCACGTGTTTGCATTTCTCCCTGAAGGCCCGGGTCCGGGCGATCTGCTTTTCCCAGTCCTCAGGCGCAGGACGCACGAGCTCCGCAGGTACCTCGCTTCCTTCCTTCTTTAGCTTGAGCACATTCCTGCCGATGATGGGGGGACTATGTTACAGGTTAGCGAATAAGGAACTGAGACTTTGCGTTTGCGGCCAGACTTGGGAACACGGATTAAGAGTGACAACTTGTTTTCGCTGCGGATGACCTTTGGTCGTCAAGCCGGATAAACACGGATCAATGAAAAATCCGCGAAAATCCGCCAAATCCGCGTCATCCGCGTTATCAACCTGCGGTTGACTCCGCACTCTGCACTTCGTGTATCATGCGTTCTTATTCGCTACATTACAACTTAGTCCCATGATGGGCCTTAATCCCGCTGCTGGAAAGGCATCAAAACCTTCTCTTAATCCCCTCAATATCATCAAAATCCGAATCATTACTGATTATCTCGCCATCACAATATTCAAGAGCGCATGCAGCATGAATTCCATCCCTTGGTTTAATCCCAAATTCAGATGCTATCTTTTGGGCTTTGGTTATCAAGTAGAAATCCGCACTTATAAATTTCAGGTTTGGGAATCTCAGAAACCTTTCTCCGGCTAATCTGGCTTCTTCAATATTTCTGCTTACCCTGAAAACCACATAAAAAACTTCATCCCATGTCAAAACGGATGTGCACCCGTCCATCTTTCCCTTAACGAGCTGGTTAAGA
>DAOVMN010000390.1 GCA_030630685.1 Thermoplasmata archaeon
GACTTATTCGAGGTTCCAATGACCAGATAGCCGTGGAGGTTGGCATAATAATAAAGGGCAACCATTCTCATCCTTGCCTTCACATTCCCTGCTGCCATGACCCGACAGTTTTCCGTAATCCCTCGACTGGCAGCGGATATCAGGATTGCATCCACACCTTCTCGAATGGAAACCAACTCGTGATCCAAACCGCATTGCCCCGCTATCTCGACCGCATCCCCCACTGCTTCCCGATCCATCTCCTTATCATAGGGCATGATGAGGCAGTGCACTCTATTCTTCCCAACGGCCTCTAAAGCAAGGGCGGCCACCACCGCGGAATCCACACCTCCACTCAGGCCGAGCACCACCCCTTTTGTACCGGATTCTTCGAGTTTTGTGCGGATGAACTCATTTATAATAGATCTGTGTTCTGGATTGTAGGCGGGTGTTAGTTCCATGGTACTTCGTTCGGTTAGGGAGTTATTTTAAATTTCTGTTTTTGGGGAAAATAGAAAAAAGAGGGGAAAAACCCTCACGAACGACGCCTGCGTTTCGTGATAATACTCTTCCCTATTGCGGCCAAGACCAGCCCAACTCCTATAGCACCCACACTCAAGGCATACGCACCGTCATCTGAATTAGCTTCTCCAGAACTGGAAGGTGGGGGAGCACTGTCAGGAGCACATCCGCCACTATTCTTACTGGAAGCGCTGTTGGAATATGGCTTAGAACAGGGTGTCGGCGCTCCGCTTCCATAACCACCACTATTGGAATACGTATTAAAATTGGATTGCGAAGACCCACCTCCATAATTGTTACTCTGCTGGTTATCATCTTTGTTCTGTCCCTCGCCGATTGTTTCTCCTTCACTGCCTTCTTCTATTTCAAGATATAAAGAAGTATAAGGCGTTACGAAGTGCGCCTCAATGGACAGGTTCTCAATTTCTGAGATAATTGCATCTCGTTCCTTACCGGACCTCAGGGTCAGTTCATCCATGAGACTAAATATTTTCGCATAGGCCCAGAATCGCTTGATGAAGCTGTTGTTGGTATCATTTTCTCCCACAGAATAGGTTGAGTTAAACTCCCTCTTACCCTCTGGGCCGTAAGCCGAGAACGAGGTTGTGAAACTCCCATCAGTATCGTTAAGGTTTATCTTCCCTACAATAATGCTCTCACTTCCTTCATACAAGGCCGGTATGCTTTCCGGGAAGTAATCATAGGCAGCTTCCGGATAATCGATTTCTATGGTCTTCAGGAGCGTGGTGGAGATGGTCTCATAGAAGTTCACGATCTGCTCGCTGGCATCCTCCCCTATGTGGATCTTCTGGGCCTTGGCATAGTTCTCCAGGCTGAGCGCAGTCAGAAACTCGAAATCCACATTGTCCCCGAAACCAAGGGTGAAAATCGGGCAGAATATATTGTTCCTTGTGGCGATGTTCTCCCGAATGGGAACAGAAGATGTGTATCTTCCGGTATTTGCCAGTCCATCCGTGAGCATAACAATGATGGGAGCCCTGGATTCTGAATATGTAAGCATACCCAGTGCCTTTTCCAATCCGTCATTGAGGTTTGTACTTCCACCAGCGGATATGCCGTTCAGATAGTTCTTGGCATCCTCTTTATTCTCTTCCGAGGCATCAATGAGTTCGTCGGTGTAAACGGTGATATGGGAATCGAACATGATGATACCGAACCTGTCGTCCTCTGGCAACTGGTCCACGATCTCGCCGAATGCCTGTTTTAGCTGAGCGATCTTCTCACCCGTCATTGAGCCGGATTTGTCCAGCACAAACACGATGTCCTTGCTGAAGCCGCCGCCCACGTTGCTCTTTTCAGGTGAGAATATATTGAAGAAATAGTATTCACCGGTTTCCCGGTCATAGTGACCCAAGATGGTGCCATTGAGAGGAGGCGGTTGTTCGGTATACACAACTGCGAAATCGTTCTCAGGCGTGAAATCTTCCCCCTCCAGCGAAATAGTGAGATTATGGGAATTCTCCCAGTCCTGTTCCACCATATCCTCATAGTTCTCGATCTTCAGCCCAGAGAGCCCGGCAGCAGAACCGATTGTGAGGCACAGATGGAACTCCTCAGTGGACATATCCATGGAGGAAAGGTAGAGCTCATAGCGGCGCTCGCCGAGGAAGAGTGGAATATTATGTTCGTAGCGCAGGGCAACTGTAGCACTTTGCCCACCTTTCAGGTTTACGGCAAAGGAGAACCGTTTAGTGTCCCTGGTCTGCCCGAGGCCAGCGGTCTTCTTAGAAGCCACGGATTGATTGTATCTTTCCTGTGCCTCATCCTTGCGCAACACCTCTGCATAATAGGTTAGATTGCCGATGGTCAGGGAAAAGTTGGATATAAAGGCATTTTTCGGTATCAATAGGTTGAAGAAGGCCTCAGCGGAATCGTTTATCGTATTTTCAAGGGTTTGACGTATCTCGGTGATTGCATAGGCGTTGTCAATAGTGGCAGTGATTTCCACCGATCTTAGCAGGACGGGGTTATTCCCTACTTCCGCGGTTAGAGGGGAGGAGAACGCTGGAAAAAGCGCAACACAGAGGCCCACAAGGGCCATTAAAAGACTGGCAAATCTTACAGGCATGGTTTTACCACCTTTGTTAGTGTCCTGTTGTGGCATACCACTATGAATGCAGCCAATTCTTTTTAACATGATTGGTACAAACATAAAAATACAGTTCCTTCGATTGTTAATAAAAAGATTGGTGACGAATTTTGACATCTCCGTTGAA
>DAOVMN010000380.1 GCA_030630685.1 Thermoplasmata archaeon
AGGTGGTGTTCACTCCTGACTGGTCCGGATGCGGTTCATCGGTGGCGTTCAGGTAGATCGGTGTCGAGGTGGTGAGCCAGGTTTCGTTGTCGTAACTCGGATCTCCGATCTCCTTGGTCGTTGTGGGCGGCGTGCTGTCGGATTCAATGCTCAGGCCCTTTATGCAGAAGTTGGCCGTGTCGTTGACATCGTTGAGGTCCGACCATGCGGACCCGTTACGGAAATAGCTCTCTCCGGGATCGGCCGCCGATACCACCGTGGTGCTATGGTACCCGTTCATGCCCATTCCATCAAGCAGCACCGGTATCTCGGAGGTTCGATCGTAGGGTTGGCCGCCCGCCGAGAGTTTCAGGTAGATGTAGAAATCCTCGCCCGCCGTAAGATTGACCGTCGTTTCCAGGTCAATGGTGTGGAAACCGGTGTAGTTCATGCTGCCGGAAATCGACGAAAGCTCGTCCAGGAGATCGCCACCTTCGAACCTGTCGTATATCCTCACCGTGTAGTCCACATCGTCCACGGCGGTGAAGAAGCTCACAGCCTGCAGCTCTTCGTTCCCCGCGGCGGTAAAGGCATTGAACGCCTCAGTGCAGTTCGCCATTGTATCGCGCCAGCCGTGGTAGTCGTGATAGTAGATGTTGTCATAGGGCAGAAGCTCCACGTCCTGGAACGACACCGCACCCATCTCGGGATGCTTGCCGCAGTGCTTGTCATAGTATGATATCCAGAAATAGCCGTCCCCGCTCCATCCGCTGCCCCAACTATTCTTGCAAAACCACGCACCCTGCTGCGGCGCCTGGGTGATCCTCGTATCATCCCATCCCACGATTGCCACGACATGGTTGGGGTCTCGGGAATCGCCGGGCGGCTGGTAATGGGAATCCGTGGAAGAGGAATAGAACCCTCCTCCCCAGTACATGCATGTTCCCATGACCCCCTCGGTCATTATCTTGTATTTCATGGTGTTGATGGTATCAAGATCGGTTCCTGCGTTGTGCCACTCAATATCCCGAGGGTAATAATAGTGATATCCAGGATCGAATCTGTCCGGCGGTGTGCTGTAGGACTGTCCGTCGCTGTTGCGCACCGCTCCCTCGCCCCGGGAGAGATACGCCGAAGCCACACGGTAATCGCCGCCGTAATGGACATCCAGACCGCCGCCCGAGGGCGGGTCCCTGTCGTCATTGTTGTGCTTGTTGAAGCCATTCCACCAGTCCAGGTGATACTCCGCCAAGTTGGGCTCACCGCTCTCGCCGGCTGCCTTCCAGTTCCCGGTCATCAGGAGATTGCCTTCCATTGCGGCCATGACACCGTGGCACCAGCAGGTCCCGTCGGTCTGGCTCTTTACGGACGTGACATAGTTCACACCATCCACGTCCCGCAGATCGAAGGTGTCGGGAAGGTGTGTATCGAAGATGGTGAACTGTGAAACAGAGGACATGTTGCTGTTGCCCATGGTGTCGTTCGCCCAGATGAAAACGCTGTAGGTCCCGGAGATCGAGTAGTTGGTCTCATAGTAATAGCTTCCCCCGCACATGGTGGTGTTAACGGGCGTGAAACCCCCGGGGCCTGAGATGTTCACCTTCACGACATTCACCACTCCGTTGTCCGTGACGTTGCAGGTGATGTTCACATACCCATCCAGTCCCTGGCTCACCGGTGTTGCCTGCACGTTCGATATCTCCGGGGGTATCTGTGTAATATTGAAGTACAGGTCCGCGTAGACAGTGCCGGAATTGGAGGTGGAGACCGGAGGATCGGACGAGTTGGAGGAAAGGTCCGGACCCTTGTCCGGGTCATAGATTTCGTAGTATTCCACGGAAAAATGTTCGATGACCCCGGTAGGAGAGCTTGAACCTCCACTGTCCTCCACCTTCATCCAGAACTGTGCGGCCTGGTTCTCAGGAATATCATCGTAAAATTCTGTGATGTCGAGAACAATACTATTATCAGGAAAAGGAGAGTCACTTCCCTTATATATCAGAAAGTCATGGAAATATTTTGTGTCATTGGCAGGTGAATGCGGTCCTATTCCGAATTCGATCGTGCACTCTGTTCTTTTATCATGGTCCATCTCAAAAACAGCGGCTAAGCGAGGATTATAGTTGATCCGGTCATCCATGAACATGTAATATCCGATTCTTCGCTTCATGGCCTCGTAGGAGATCCAGTAGAAGCCATCGTTGTTATGATCTCCGGTCCATCCGGTTCCCCATGAATTGGCAACTTTGAAGGCGCCGTACCGGGTTTCTCCTTCTTCAGTGTATGGGCCAAAGTAATCGTCGTAACCCACGATGGTATTGGCATGATTCGTTCCCGAAGGATCGTAGCTATCATAGGTCCAGAGGTCGTCGGAACTGAGGTCCGAGTAATTGTAAGCATTGATGGAGATCACAGCAAGGTTGTTATCCCCGAGGAATTCTTTTAGATCATTTATCCAAGCATCAGTACTTGTCCAGGCAAAATTGTATCCGGTCCCCCCCCGGTACAGTGCAGCCTCTCTCCAGGCGAATTCTGATGGCCATGAGGAAGAGTCGTCTGGATCATAAGGCATCTTTTCCCATGAACATACGCCGATATTGGATACAAGATTCATGGCATCATAATAGGTAGACCCGTGATCACCACCACCATACCAATAGAGGATCTGATGGTAGATGAAGTCAGGGCTCATGATCCTGTCTTGGTAGTCAGGATGAGGATTTCCCTTGTAGCCGCCCACCCAGGTGGCATTTGAAAGGTTCCAGTCATGCTCCTTCGCCTCCTGAAATGTCTTTTCGTAATATCCTACCGCAAAGCAAACGCACG
>DAOVMN010000145.1 GCA_030630685.1 Thermoplasmata archaeon
TCGGGCTTTTTGCGATCAAAGTCCATCAACCCCGGGGTCTGCTTCTTGGCTGCCTCTATTACTTTCGCCTCCTTGGGACCCTCCTCTTTTTTAACCTCCTCCCGCTCTCTCTTTTCCCCGCCTAATGCAATGGCCTTTTCGATCTCCTTTTCAAGTAGGCCCAAACTTTTCCTTTTTCGCGAGCGTTCAGAGATAGGGCTTATGACCTCCCTCCACTTTCTGTATCTTCTATTCCTCATGTTCCTCCCTTCTTTCATCTTCTCGCCAGTTCCAACATGGTTGGAGGAGAAAACTTCTTCTTCATGTCTCTGATCAGGTCCTGATAGTATATAATCTGGGTATTCACCTTCTTGAGCTCGTTAAGCACGCCTTTTCTCACCTCAGCTTCAAGGCTCAATAGCCCTTTTTCAAGGGCGACTTTACGTTTCTGCCAATGCTCAAGTTCCTCCAATGCTAGAAGGATGTTCTGGATGTTCATACGCTCACTTCAGGGATATCGCCCCGTTTGGATGGGTATTAGTGGGGAAAAACGAGTTAAAAAGCTTTCGGTCGCAATCCCTCAGTGGTTCGATAGCACCCACCAAGGGCTGTACCCCTCTAACAACTGCCTGCCCGAATCGACGCCTTCTCTCCAACCACCTCAAATCTCTCCGCCACCACCTGCCCATTTCCCTCATCGACCATTTCTCCCGAGCAGGAAATTTTATTAATCCCCCGTGCCTCCCCATACCATGACCCCGGAAAAGAAAAGTGATTCATTTTTCCACATTACACCACGAGAAAGAGCGACATTCGAGGGGGGAATAAAGCTGGGCGGGATATTCCACCAGTTCACAGGAACCCCGGTATCCATGGAAAGTGCGGAGAGCCTGGAAAGAGCGATTGAAGAGGCTGTACGGGCCCAGCCCTTTGTCGAGGAGGTTCGGATAAGGATCAACAGGGAATTACTCGAGGAGAGGTGCAAAAAAGGAACCGACGAGATCGGGGAGGGATACACCACCTTAATCGGGGAGATGCTCGATGTGAGGCTTGTAATGGTTTTCCGGGAAAAAAGGGCTGTTTGCGGGATGAGGTATGTGGAGGAACTGGATTATCCTTTGATGTTCGTGGATAGGATCGAGGATGTGTAAGTGGGTGCCAACATGCCCACCGCCCCGGATGCACTCCACTCCTTTGAACGCATCTTATCCGCTGGGGACGTGCCAGGAGCGGCGATCATGGGGACGGTGGGTTGCACTACATTCCAGGGAACTGAAAATTGGGATGCAAATATATCAATCTTTTTTTACTACAAAATAGACAACTATTGAAATGAAGATTACGGCAGCTACAATCCCCAAGGCTCTAAAAAGTTCCTCATCTGAAAAATACACATACGACGATGATTCATACCGGACTGTTTTTATATTCCCCTTCCTATTATCCTGAATCTCGTTGTCCATAAAAGAATTATCCTGCGTTTTCCCTAAATCTTGATAGATGCCGTAACCGCCATTGCCTATAATCGTACAGTTGGTTACAAGAGTATTATTTTCTGTTGTGAACTCAATCCCATTTTCGCCATTATTCTGGATGATACAGTTCTTGATAGTATTTTTCCTTCCATTTATTGAATAAATGCCATCTTTCTCATTTTCCCGGATTGTGCAGTTGTCAATGGAAACATTGCTGGCATCTGATAAGTAAAATCCATGTACATTAACCTGGATAATTGAGTTCTGAATAATATTTCCTCTTTTTTTATGAATTGCAACCTCCGTATTTATGAATGATATCCCTACCATTTGATTATATTCTACCAGACAATTCTGTAATTTATTTAATTCGCTATCTACAAAACCAATTCCTCTTAAATTGTTTATGATTCGACAATTTTTTATTGCGCAGTAATTCCCGGTCACATATATTCCCCGAAGGAGAGGATATGTATCTGCTCCCATTGAGCCTTCAATAGTCATGCATTCTAAAGTCACATTATCAGCCGTGATTTCCACCGCCGTTTTACCACTACCGTTAATCACTGTATTATTTCTATTATTCCCAATGATTGAGATTGATTTGTTTACAACAACTTGCTCCCTGTAGATACCAGCATGAACAAACACCGTATCTCCCTCAGTGGCATTGTCAATGGCATCCTGAATGCTGGCGTGGTCCGCTCCCCCGTCATCGTCCACGGTTAGGGTTTTTGCCTCCCCGGGCCCCGCCACCATTAACATCAACACCAAAGCGGCTCCAGCGAGAAGGAACGTAAGGCAAATCACCTTTACCGCTTGGTTTCCAAACATTGTTTTGCCTCTCTTTTATTTTATGATTCTCTCCGCTACCGGCCTTTTTGAATCCTGAAGCTGTGAGAGCACTTGGGGCAGACCACCTTCTTAATCTTGCGATTTATGAAGATTGCAGTGCCGCAGTCCGGGCAGGTGAACTGGAAACTGTCTTCAGGAGGACTGTCAATAGCTAAGTGTGGTGCTTGGGATGGAATTGGGGGCTGTTCGCCCGGTGGCGGGGCAAATGATGGCGGTGCCTGCGGCGGTGCCCGGGCCGAACTGTAAGCTGGAATTATTTGAGCGATCTTCTCCCGCCTTTTCCTGCTTATGAAAATGATGCCCAGGACAAGAAATACAATGGCCAGTATCCCGCAGACCGGCCTGGGACCTTCATCCTCCTCATTTTTAATGACAAAATAATAATTCACTGCCGAGACCTCGTCCCGGTTGTTCACGAATCTGATGGTATATTCCCCATCACCGGAAAGCCGGCGGTCAAAATATGTCCCGGAGCTGTCCTTTGCAATCGTGATGTTCAGGCCTCCCTCATCGTTTAAAAGATAAACGTCGATGCCAGGATCGGAGTTGAAGTTGAACTCCAATTCCGAGTCCTCCTCCGCCCGGAAACGCTTGTCTGACCCGCTCTTTCCATCGAGGGAGAAGGAGTCACGATATTCCCTTCTCTCCTCCTCTGGTGCAAGGGCGAAGAATACTATCACGCTTACCAGCGCTAAGACGAGGAAAACGGCACCCAAGGCCCTAATTGAGCTCATTCCGCACCTTCCTCCATGGAAAGAGGGGCTAATGCCTCTGCAAGCTTTCGATCTGCTCGAAGGACATCGGCCTCCATCTCATGAACAATCCGGTGCATCCTCGCCACCTGGGGAACGTGATCAACCATACATGGACGGGGGAACGGTCTTCTTGATGACTGGCTCTGCCTGCATCTGCATCTTCTTGATCTGCTTTTCGATAAACTCTGCCTCCTTGAACAACGGCGTGGTGTCTATCTTGGTCCGAAGGGACACCCTGTCTATTATCTCGAGGATCTTACCTGCCGCCCTTGCGTCCGGGAAGAGTTCGGAGGCCTCGGTGAGGAGGCACAGAACATCGATCTCCCTGCGCTTGCCTGCGGAAAGTAGGGTCGCAGTAACGCCTGTGATGGCACCGTTCGTAAGGGGTGTGATCTTGTTCGCCTTGATCATCTTCCTGACCCGTGTCGTACTGCCAATGCCATATACCGGGATATCCTTTTTATCCTCCGAACCAGAGTGTAGAAGCGGGATCTCCTGACCAATCCCTTCCGCGGAGATGATTATATCACATTTTTTCTCCTCGAACCAGTCCATCATCGCATTTGCAACGGGCCTGACCAATTGAGGATGGAGGATGAATTCCGAGATGAAAACAACGACGGTCTGGGGTTTCTCGATATCGCTCTCATCATCACTGCCCTTGTTCTTGCCTGCATATATCCTGACAGGACTCAGGGGTTCCGAGCGGCGAACAATGGCGAGGCTGGGGAAGGTGGGGGAGTCCACAATCCCTATCGGTTTGAGATCAAGAGAGTTGATAATGTAGTTCCCTACTATGGTGCTTACGAGTCCCATGCTCGGGAAACCGTCGATGACCACTGCACCATTGAGATTCATTTTTTCGAGTTCATAGATAATGATGTCTTCCATGATATCACGAGGCTCTACATCCTAATCTAATAACTAAGTTTTTCGGTGGTCGATAAAAAGTGGGGGGGCCCTAAGGGACACCAAACAATATAAATATTGAGATAGAAAGCCCAATTTATATGCGTGAATACTGTCCTTTTTGCGGGATACCAGTGGATTACGAGGAAGTGGAGGGCAAAATCTATTGTCCCGCCTGCGGTGCTGATATCCATTCCAACCGCGGATCTTCCGCTGAGACCGATGTTACACCACCCACGGATTTCCCACCACCACCGGAGGATTCCGAGCCACCATCTCCCCCGCCCCATGTCCCGCCAGCGCATTATTCCCCTCCGGATTATCCGCCCTCTAACCATCCGTCACCTCCTCCCTATCCCCGGGCCAATTATTCCCCTCCGAATTATCCGCCTCCGAACCATCCGTCACCTCCTCCCTACCCCCCGGCCAATTATTCCCCTCCGAATTATCCACCTTCTAACTATCCGTCACCTCCTCCCTATCCCCCGGTCAATTATTCCCCTCCGAATTATCCTCCTCCAGGTTATGCACCACCTTATTCCATTCCAACCGCACGACCGGCCAAGCCCAAAAACGGGCAAAAGGAGTCCCAGGATTTCAGGCCGGTTCAGGATGCCGTCCCACTGTATCAAGAAGCTCCTTGTTATCCCCCGGGGTATCCGCCGCCGTATCCCTATCCCCCTTCTTATCCGTACCCCATTGCTGAAAGATACGGTATGCCCACCTACCCCCAGCCCGGTTATGTCAGTTTTGAGGAGGCATCCAGGAAGGCATCCATGTGGGGGCTGGTTCTTTTTTACATGCTGATGTCCCTGAATGTTGTCGCACTTCTCTATGCCCTGTACCTGGTTCCCCCCGAGATCATGAAAGATCATGTTTGCCCATTTTATTTTTTAATACCATTCCCTCCATTCATTATTGGATCGGATTTCTCGATCACGGGATATGCTGCGGTTATCTATTTTTTTCTCATGGCAGGAGCGATATTCCTGTCTTTCTACAGCTTGATCCGCAGGGATGGAAAACGCCTCTTTGATATTGGAAGTAGGCTGCTCTCGGATGGTGAACCCACCAGAGAGGTAAAGGAAGATTATGATGACAACTCCTTCGTGCTCGTGGGAGAACTTTTCATGGCGATCTTGTTTTTTGATATCGTTTTCATTATTTTCCTCGCCATAATAGGGCAGGAGATGCATACCCCCGAGTTCCTTGAAGAGGCGGATACCTGGGAGTTGATGGTGGCCTTGGCTGTGGCCTCTGTCTGGGAAGAGGTGGTTTCCAGGGTCCTTCTCATAGGTGTCCCACTCCTCATAGGCAAGGGACTAAGCAAAAGGACTGCATCGCACACCAGTCCGGAAGCTGGATCATCTGGTGAAAAAAGATGGTACAACTACCTTGTGGGAGGGGGATTTAAGATAACACCGGTTACCGCACTCCTGATTCTCATCTCCTCCTTATTGTTTGGATTGGCTCATGCCAGCTCATGGGATTATTTCAAAGTAATACCAGTGGTGCTATCTGGCCTTGCCTTCGGTTACCTCTTTGTAAGGAAAGGTGTCCAGGCATCCATCATCCTTCATTTCGCATTTGACTACCTCGGCATCCTTCCTGATGCGTTGGGATCAGGGGAGGGGGATGCTATGAACGTGTTCATTGGTCTTTTCCTTCTGGTGCTGCTTTTTGTGGGTGCACTGATGTTCTACAAGTATGCTCGAAGGTTTCTGAGATACACTGGTGAGCTTTTTGTTGGAGGGAGCGATGGAAAGAGGGATTACGGGCATAGGTGAATAGGGGGTGCATTCCCATTTTATGGGTAATTGAGAATCTCATTAACAACCGGGACTTTGTGATGTGAATGGAATTCTAACTGCCTTGACGAGCCTTTGGCTCGTCCGGCAATCACACCCTTCGGGTGCTCATGCCTTATCGAGCCCTGCGGGCTCAAACGGAATAAGAACAAGTTCTTACACCTTATCGGTCTGGATTGTAGAACGCGGATGACGCGGATCACACGGATAAACACGGATCAATGAAAAATCTGCGGGAATCCGCCAAATCCGTGTCATCCGCGTGCAGAATTCAAGCA
>DAOVMN010000492.1 GCA_030630685.1 Thermoplasmata archaeon
CTTGTCCCCCTGGGAGATCACCACAGGTTTTTCCTCTTCATCCCTCAGCTTTTTCCAATCCTCGACCTCGAAGCCCTGATCCTCATCAGAGGTCTTTATTTTCACGGCCTGGAAATCCGTAGAATACCCGGTATTCACATTCTCATAAGAGATGGTAAGGTCATACTTCTCTGGTTTCATGTTCCTCAATTTCAGCTCGTTCGCGAAAAAGAGAAAAGTATCGGTTGTGCTTCGAGACCCGGTTGAGGTAAAGGTGAAGGAACGTGAGGAACACCCACTGATCGTGGTAAAGGTGGCGGTGTATGTTCCGTCGGTTACACCCGTGAGATTCAGCTTGAGGTCCGGTAGGATAGGAGTAATATAATATTCCCTTTTACCCGCTGGCAGGTAATGAGTGTCTATTGGCAGGTGATAAGTATCCGGAAGCTCGAGGACATTGGTGCCCTGGTAATAAACGGTCCCTTCCACGCATCCATCGGATTCTAACATTACGATAGTTCGCTCAAGGCAGGTAGGCTCTGGAATCATGCCGGTCCTTTTACCAGTGGTCTGCTCATACCTTTCGATTGTTCGACCGTCATCATCGTTCCTGAGTTCGACCTCTCCTTCGTAGACCTCCACATTCGTTCCTTCCGGGGTGACATTCAGGAAGAAGAAAGCCTCCTCGAAATCCTGAGTGATTGTCAGCACTGCATTGTATTCCCTGCCCGGGAACTCTGCATTGATTATTGGAATCCCCGAAAGGTTGACGGTCAAGGGTGTGGTGGCTCCTGTTCCGCCGCCCCCGGGTACCCGAACGATAACGTTCCCGCTCATGATCCATAAGTAGGCGGTGTCCTCGTACCTGAGGAAGCCCACAACAGCATCGTGGAGCAGGAGGTATATCTTGCTCGCATCCCCGATGTTCGAGAAGAGCTTGGATACCTTTAGGGAAACTACCGAGGAGCCCCGGGTGGTCACGATATCGCCTGAGAGGATATCATCGCCTGTGCTGAGCGGGGAGATGATGCCGTTCCTGAGCACGGTGGCCGAGCCTTTGAGTATGGTGATGGTCCCAATGGTGACGTTCCCTGCCCTCACTCCGATGTTCGCCACCCTGGCAAGGCCGCGGGCCCCGGCTGAATTTACAGAGGGTGCGGTGACCGAAAGGGTGACAATGGTCCTGGAGTTGCCTGAAAGGACGAGGTATTCTTTGCTCAGGGAGGCATCCCAGTGTTCAGGCACTCCGGTGAGTTCCAAACGTGGGTTTCGATTATACTTTCCCACATTTCTAACATAGATGTCGTAGGTAACCGTTTCCTCGTAATCCGCTTCCTGGATCCTGTCGCTCAGGAGGGTCATCCTTAGGTCGGTAAGCGGGCTTTCGTCAAGCAGGACGATTGCCCCAACCGAAAGCAGGAGCAGAGCGATACCAGCGATGGAGAGGAGGGCGTTCTTGTTCATGCGATCCCCATTGGTCAACCTGTTCCCACGAGTGGGTCCATGGAGGATTCCAATCGAGATACGTGATGCCGACCCATGTGATTTATTCTTCATCGAGTCCGTCATGTCCCTGAACATTATAAAGTTTTTGATTGAGAGCCGGGTGTCGGATAAGGAATATCTTTCCCCTCTTTATAAACTAAGCCCGGGAAAGTGCAAAATTATTTATATCTGGTTCAGGTTGGGAATTTGTATGAACATCA
>DAOVMN010000237.1 GCA_030630685.1 Thermoplasmata archaeon
ATAAAAGGGGAGGAAAGCTTGAGCCCTCCAAGGCCCGTACCAAATTTAGCCTTGAGGTCCACTTCCTCCCGATTTTTCATCTCGTCCATCGAGAAGAAGGGGAACGAAGGTGTTAGGAGGAGCTTGTCAAGGTATCCTTCTGACGCGCTGTGCAGCACCACGGGATATCCTTTCCCCACTGAGACCTCACTCCCCGTTGCCACCACCTTCTTGTATTCATCGAACTCAAGTTCATCCACCTCGAGGTATTCGATGAGCCTGGACTTATCCACCTTATTGAGCGGGAGCTCCATCGCATTCTTCCCAAGGCTCTTAATAGACCTGGCATAGATCACCCCTCCCTCCATGTTGTGGCCAGTGCCCTCCCCCGAGGCCCCACTCACAAGGATCATTCCACCTTTCATGGTAATGCCGGTGAGCGATCCTGCATTGCCTTTGATCGCAATGGCACCGTCGTACATCCGCTGACCCGTAGCAGCACCGGTATTTCCCTCCACGTTCAGGGTGCCGCCCATAAGATAGCTTCCGGTACCATAGCCCGTGTTCCCCTCCACGCGTATGATACCACCGGACATGCTGTCTCCCGCATAGTTTTTAGCATCCCCAATAAGACGAAGGGTGGCTGCCCGATTAAAGGCCCCGAAATAGTCTCCGGCAGTTCCCTCCACTGTTATCTTTGCCACCTCGCCCAGTCCCACGGCTATGGAATTCATCCCGGCCATGTCTGTGATCTTGAGGGCTCTTGTCTTCTTCAGGCTTTCCCTGATAGCAATATTGATCTCGTGTGGCGTGTCGAAAGAGTCATCTTCGTCGGTCATGGTAATCGGGGTGGGATTTCGTAACATGAATTAAAAGTTTTTGATTTTTATTGGTTAATCCAAGATTCTTTTCCGCCTCTTGCGATAATAATTCACCAGGGCGACTCCAACAAGTCCGGCAATGAGCACAAAGGCCTCGAAACCCGGGCTGTCGTCATCCTTTTCCTTAGGGGTAGTTTGGTCCTGGGAGGCAATCACAGTGGCGGTGAGGGTGAAGGTGGATGAGGTCTCTCCATCCTTGGATAAAGCCGTTATCTTGACCTGGATGCTCTCTCCTTTGGCCGCGGTTTCTGGAAGGGTTACTCTCACAATCACCTGATTCGATGTGCCTGAATGGAGGTTAATGCTAATTTTGTCAATTGATACTTGCCAGGGCTGTGAGGATTCCGAACTAATGGTTATCGTGTCATCCCCGGTGCCCTCATTTGTTACCACTAAAATGAAATTCACGGTGGTTCCCGGTGCCCCGGTCAGGGCATTTTTCGATGGAGGGGTGATTTGCACATCGACATCGTATACCTGAGCGACCTTAATAACGGCCGTGGTATAGAAGGAATATTGCCCTGCCCAGGCCGTAATATATATCTCGGTATCCCTGGTCGCCCTGACCTTCATTGTGATCGTTCTCTCACTGTTCGGGCCAATGGTGAAGACCGCCTCAACGAACTCCACCTGGACATCGGCACTCATCCGGATATTATCGGATACCTCTGCCAGATTGTGCACCTTGATGTGGAACACACCTTCCTCACCTTCTTCAGCCTCGATATATTCTTCCTGAACATTAAGGCCAATGGAATGGTCCACGGATTTCACATGAACGGTGTCTGAGGATGTGGCACCATCGTTATCCCTGACTGTAAGGGTGATCTCATGATTCCCTGTATCGAGAACCCTTTCCATGGTCCTGCCGTTACCGATCTTTTCATCGTTAACATACCAGGTATACGATACGATCTTTCCATCCGAATCCGATGATGACGAGGCATTGAAGGACACGGGCTGGTCCGAGAAGAACACGCTGCCGTCGGATGGGGAAGAGATAACTGCCGCAGGCTTCCTGTTCACGCGGATGTGCACCCGGGTGGCGGTCGAGTTATAGCCATCGTCCACGGTCAGGCAAATGGTGTGAGCGCCCAGGCTAAGGAACTCTGAGAATTGTGCTGAAGTGGAGATCTCGGTATCCCCATCCATCCAACTGAAGGTGAGGGGATCCCCGTCTGCATCCGAGCTATGGCTTCCATCGAAATGAATGCTCGAGCCCACGGAGTACACCGCCCCGTCCTCTGGAGAGGTGATCCTTGCGACGGGTAAATTATTCTCTGTGACCGTTATATTTACATAGGCATGACCGTTATCGCCATTTTCATCCCACACGATCAGATGTATCTTGTGCTCACCCGCCGGAAGTTTTCTGCTGAATGCGGCCTTCTCCGAGATGTGCTCACCCCCCTCATACCACTCGAATGTGATCCCGTCCCCGTCCGGGTCGTATGAACCAGAACTATCGAAGGTTACTTCTTCTATATCGCGGAACACCTCACCTTCCGAAGGAGACGAGATATTCGCAATTGGTGGATTATTCGGCGCCACCTCGACCTGGATGCCGATCGATACCGAATCCGATGCGCCCTGGCCGTCATCCACAGAAAGTTCGATGGTATGTTTCCCTTCTTTCAGCCTTGAGGTAAATGTCTCTTCACCAGAGAGGAATGTTCCGTTATCCGTCCATTCGTAAGACAGGCTATCATCGTCCGGATCGCTGCTTGTAGAGGCATCGAACTTTATCTCATCCCTGGTGTAATAGGTCTCATCATCCCTCGGGCTCTTGATCCTCGCTACCGGTGGGGAGTTCACATAGATCCTCACGCTTTCGGTATCCACACAGCCTCTCCCGTCATCCACCTGGAGAATAATGATATGATCCCCTCCCTCGAGAGTTGCGGTAAAGTTTTCCTCATCCCCGAATTCATGACCGTTATCCGTCCAGGAAAACTGCAATCTGTCGCCGTCCGGGTCAATACTCTCACTTCCGTCGAAGGTGATCGGATCCTCGAGCTGGTAAATCCCTCCCTCTTCCGGGCTTGATATCTCGGCCTCGGGCGGGTTGTTGGGTTCCCCGGCCTCGCGAACCTCGATCTCCCTGTCATCCGTTGCAGTCGCTCCGTCGTCATCCGTCACCCTGAGCACGGCGGTGTAGTTCCCTTCCTCATCGTAGGTATGTGTGGTGTTCCCGTTCTCGGTGGAGTTCCAATCATAGGCCCCATTGCCGTCGAAGTCCCATTCATAGAGGACAATGGTGCCGTCCTCGTCCTGCCCCGTGCCATTGAATTCCACTTCGTCCCCTTCGGTGGCGGTCCTGTTCGATCCCGCACCCGCTTTCGGAGCACGGTTCTCCACGGTGACGATCATGTATGCGGGCTCCCCGGATTCTGCATCCTGTCCATCCTTGACCATAAGGGTTACGTTGTATTTGCCATCATCCTCGTAGCTGTGCTCCGAGGTTGGATCATCCTGCCAACCGGTCTTTTCTCCATCCCCGAAATCGAAGTTAAAGGATACGACATCCCCGTCCCGGTCAGATGAATCCGAGCCATTGAAGGTTATGTGCTCGCCGGTTCTGGCCTCGGTACGGTTCGCCTTGATATCCGCCTCCGGGCGGTAGTTGACGTATATGGTAGTTGTGAGGTCATTATTCGTGGTGTCCTCCTCCGGCGGTTCGGTATTCAAGATCTCCACACGGAAGGTTCGGTCCCCTGGCCTGGCAGTGAAATTCCCGGATGTGAAAACCTTCGTTGCCCCTCCACCGAATGAGGTGTGAATGGTGGTAATCACTTTATCATCGGTCACATCATAGAATCGGATATCTGCCTCGACATCCCGGTCATTGAGTTCGCGTATCTCCGCCCTGATCTGCATCTGCTCGTCCTCGGTGATCTCATCTGGTTCGACCTGGATCGAGATCGCCTTGAGGTCCGGGGCACCCATGGCCATCCACACGGCCTCGTACGCATCGACATAACCCCAGCCCCAGTGGGTGTCGTATTTCGGTTCGGATGGGGAGATATGATGGCTCCCGCGTTCCTCTGCGGTCTTGTGAAGGATGTCCTTTACCCTCGCTGGTGTAAGGTCGGGGTTTGCCTGGAGCATAAGGGCCGCCACACCGGCAATATGGGGACAGGACATGCTTGTACCGTCCATTGCCACATATACTGTTCCCGTGTCCTTCATGGCGGAAAAGATTGCAGTTCCGGGAGCGGTGATGTCCGGTTTCAGGGCACCGTCCCCCCTTGGACCGTGGTTGGAATAGGAGGCATGGGAATCATCGTCCCTTGTCACGGTGTTGTGGTCATTGCAAGCTGCCACAGCTATGGCCCCATTCGCTGCCGCAGGTGTGGGAACATTACGGGCACCATTGTTTCCCATGGCCGCAACCACGACGATTCCATTTGCTGCCGCCTCGTTGACCGCAAGGGAGATCGCATCGTCACCATTTGAATCCGGCCCACCTATGGACATGCTCATGACCTGGATACCATCATTGG
>DAOVMN010000257.1 GCA_030630685.1 Thermoplasmata archaeon
ATTACCTCCATCAAACGGTCGCAAGAGGAAGATGGCATTGTTCTCAGAGGATGGGAGACCACTGGAAAGGATGTTCAGGTGACCATTGAACTCTCCTTGCCGGTCAAGGAAGCATGGCTGACAAACCTTGCGGAAGAGAGAATCTCTCGGCTTCAGATTCGGGGAAAGGAGGTGGTTTTTCCGTGCAAAGGATTTGAAATCGTAAGTGTGATGGTTAGGTAGAGAGTGTCGGAAAATGTTAAATGGTGGAAAGTCACTGGTCATTAGTCCCTTGCCCCTCCCCTAATGACGAATGACGAAGGACCAATGACCCAAAGTTGGGTTCAATTTCACCCCAAAGAAAGGAGAAAAGAATGAGTGCAGGCAAAGAAATTAGGATGAGCAGGCTGTTCAACCCTGAGAGCAAGCGTATGGTGTTGGTGACTATAGATCACGGGATATGTATAAAACCCATGGAGGAGATAAACGATCCCACCGTGGTTGTGCGAAAAGTAGTAGAGGGGGGTGCTGATGCGGTACTGTTGACCCCCGGGATAGCCCGTCTTGCGTACAGGGAGATTGTGGGGACCGGGACTTCCCTGATGTTAAGGATAGACGGCACTGCCACATCTATAGGCCCTGACCTGACGGACGATCGTCTCGTCTGTTCGGTGGAACGTGGCCTGCGTATGGGAGCGGATGCTGTGGCTACGTTTGGAGTTATAGGGGTTCCCAGAGAGGTACAGCTTTCCCGCAAGATAGGCACGACGGCGGACGAATGCGACAGGTGGGGGATGCCGATGCTGACGGAGATGATCCCTGCGGAGATCCTCTCCCATCAGTTTGAGGACAGGGCGAAGAGGAAGTGGCCGTCCGACCCAGAGGTTGTCAAGTTCTCCGCAAGGGTTGCCGCTGAATTAGGGGCGGACATCCTCAAGGGATACTATACCGGGGACCCGAAGACCTTCAGGGAAGTAGTGGAGTACTGTCCCGTGCCCTACGTCGTGCTTTCCGGGCCGGCTTCGGATGACCCGGAGGTCTTCCTGGGCTTTGTCCGTCAGGCCATAGCGTGCGGGGCGTCCGGAGTCTCTGTGGGACGAAATGTGTGGACCCACGAAGACCCCGCGGCGATGACGCGTGCTCTTTGCCGGATCGTCCACGAAGAGGCTTCTGTGGAGGAGGCCCTGAAGAGTTAAAACAGGGAAAGGAGAATATGATGCAAGGTGATAAGCCAAAGGCGGCCTTAGTGCCTTTTGGATATCCGGGCTATCCGGATTCCTACCTCGAACGCTTTACGGAGGAGTCCGTCAGAGCCTTAGAAGAAGTGGGGATAGACGTGCAGTGCTCTCCCATAGTCAAGGTCCGTTCTGACGCTGGTGAAGCCATAAAGACATTGAGGGAAGATGATTTTGATTTCCTCATCGTTATGATTCTCTCGTGGCTCGAGGCTCCAAATGTGATGGATGTGGTGGACGAGTTCTCCAATAGGCCCATATTACTTTGGAGTCATACGATGTTCAAGGAGGGCAACGAGTGGATGACCCTGGGCCCCATACCAGCGGCTGGGGTTATAAGGCAGACCTTCGAGGAGCTTGGGCTTAACTTCAAGTTCGTGTATGGAATGCCCGATGAGGAGAAAGTCCGCAAGGATATCTCTCTCTTCGCTAGGGTGGCTTCCGTGGTGCACAGGTTGAGACATTCCACCATAGGACTGTTGGGGTATGCCTCTATGGGGATGTACACCGCCTGCTTCGATCATCTCCCCTTGAGGGAGAAGTTGGGGGTGGAGGTGCAGCATTTGGACCAGTATGTGGTCGTCAAGAAGGTGGAGGAAATGGGGGATGACCAGGTGGAGGAGTTGGTGAAACGGGCGAAGGCAGAATGGGAGATAGGCCCCGGGGTAACTGATAAGGACCTGACCGTGTCGCTGAAGATGTACAGGGCTTTGAAGGACCTGGTGGAGGAATTCAGCTGGTCTGCCCTCCAGATCAAGTGCCAGTATGAACTCTCCAAAATGTACGGGTATGTCCCCTGCATACCGATTTCGCTGTTGGGGAATGAGGTCCCCTGCTCCTGTGAGGGGGACATCCCTCTGATAGTCACTCAGCTTATGCTTCATTACCTCACCGGGCAGATCGTCAGCTACGGGGACATCCACACGGTCGAGGAGGACAGGATATTGCTGGGAGCGTGCGGGTATGCTCCCTTCGGCCTGTGCGACGGCAAGCCGAAAGTCGGCAAAACGGAGGTTCTCTACGAGGGGGTGGCCAACTGTAGTCTGTACGGAGAAGGGAGAGTGACTCTGGCGAGGCTGGGATACCGGAGGGACAGGTCGTTCAAGATGCACATCGTAACCGGAGAGGCGAAAAAGCCGAGACCCTTCAGGGAGGTGGGATGTCTTCCCTATCCCTCTATGGAGGTGATCCTGGACGGGAGCGGGGACGACGTCGCCCAGAATCTCGCCAGCCAGCATTATGCGATAGCCTACGGGGATTTCGGGAAAGAACTCCTGGAGCTGTGCGGGCATCTTTCAATAGTCTCGAAAGTGACATAGGGGAAAGGGAGAACAATGGATATCATTCACATTACGGTGCATAAGAGCGCAGAGCGTCACGGTGCCTTTCCGAGTGTGATCAAATTGTCGAACGGGAATTTGGTCGTCGTCTTCCGCGAGGCTCCAATTCGAGAGGAGAGGGTGCACACCCATTGGCATGTCGGCCCTGAATCGAGTATGGCGCTGGTTCGTTCGGAGGACGGTGGAAGAACCTGGGATTCTTCGAGCAAGATTGTCATTGACGCTTCCTCCGGAACGCATGACGTGAACCTGGCCGCGATCACGGAATTGTCCGGGGAGTTGGTGATCAATTACCACCGCTTTCTGATCATTCCCACCTCGGAGGAGAGCAGGATGAAGGAGTTGGAACCGGAACGAAGCGTGGGGTCCCATCGATCAACAGGTTGGCCGGTATTTGATGGGGTGTACTTTACCTATTCGAGCGACAACGGCTGGACGTGGAGCGAGTCGAGGAAGGTGGACATACCGCCTTTCAAGTACCGCCTTCAGAGTGGCAGGAACGGTATGATCCAGATCTCGGACGGGTTGCTGTTATCGCCGTTTGACGGGCGCGGTCCGAAGGACAGGAGCACTCGCGTATTTGTGGTCAGATCAAAGAACGGGGGTAAGACCTGGGGGGATCCGTCCACCGTGGCCCACGATCCGGAGGGGAGGATCGGCTTCTATGAGCCGTCACTGCTGCGTCTGCCGGATGGGAAGATCATCGCGATGTTGAGAACCGAGGGGGATGACCACTACCTGTATCAGGCTTTCTCCACCGATGAGGGTAGAACATGGGAGGGGTTGAGAAGAACAGAGATCTGGGGGTATCCGGCCCATCTGATCCGGCTCAGAAGCGGGAGGATTCTGTGCGCTTATGGGTACAGGCGAGAGCCCTTCGGGATTCGGGCCGTCTTGAGCGAGGACGATGGAGAGACGTGGGACATCGAGCACGAGAAGGTTCTGAGGAAGGACGGGCTGCACGAGGATCTGGGGTATCCGGCCTCTGTCCAGTTGGACGACGATAGGATATTGACTGTTTACTATTTCCATGGGGACGACGGGATCCGGTTCATTGGAGGGAGTATTTACATGGAGGAGTGAGAGAAGGTTGAGTCTCGTAATTGATATTTTGACAATAACTTGAACGTATAGGAATTTCCATTTTTATCTTTGGCCGTAAAGGGTTTAGGGATTTTAGCTGACTTGATCAGTTTATTGTTGCGTTGAGGTTTGTTTGTGTTTATCCTATGGGTATGAAACAGACATCGAGTCAGAGCCAGGACAAAGAGGTTTTTCGGAAGATATTTACGGAGCATTGGGTTAGTTTTTGTGGTCAGCATCCAGGCTACGCTGAGGATCAGTATGAGGAGCCGGTTGAAAAGATGCTTAAGTGCGGCAAGGAGTCAGGTGGCTACAGTGAGTATATTTGCATGTATTGTGGACGTGATCTTCGGAGAGTGTGTTTTAGTTGCAA
>DAOVMN010000099.1 GCA_030630685.1 Thermoplasmata archaeon
AATGCGTAGGACATCTCGTAGAGGGAAGCCTTGTCGAAGGTGTTCATGGTTGCGATTATTCTCCAGTCTTTGTGGATGAAAAACTTGTGATCCTCTACCTCATCCTCACCCTCAGGGTCTCCAATTATCTCGATTGGTTTTTCCTTGATCTTCTGGGCAAGCGTAATGTTGTCTCCGGTCAGTGCCGAGAAGAGTGAACCGAATGCTTTGTCAATATCAGCCCTGTTGATCTCGTCGAGAATTAGCCATTTGTTTGCCGGCTTGTTATCATCATTCTGGAAACATCTGAGGAAGATGCCTTTGTTGAATTCCAGTTTTTTCTCTTCAGCAGGCATGAGCCCCCCGATGGTGTCGAAGGTGGACCAGTCAGAGGTTGCAGTTGTCATTATGTAACCTTTTTCCCCCTCTTTTTCTCCATCCTTGTTTCCTTTGTAGAACTTGCAGATTTCCTTTGCCAGCTTGGATTTCCCTGTGCCAGGGGGTCCGTTGAGGATGATGTGCTTGCCGTTCTTGAGGGCGGTGGCGATCTGGGTGAAGAGGGAGTCCGGGTTTTCGAAATAAAGGCTGGAGACTTCAGGTAGTTGACCGAGTTTTTTGACTTTGAGGTGTTCGAGGTGGGGGGAGTAGGTTTCTGGAGCTTTCGTTGGAGTAACATCCGGTGAAATATCTTCAAGAGCCAGAATTTCTTCGTATTCTTCTTTTGTAAGGTGAAACAAACTTCCTTGGGCGCCATTTCTTACTGGAGATGATTCTTTCAGGGATGGAACATCAATAATCATATCCCAGGTTATCTCGTCAACTTTCTCTAAATATTTTATTGAAATTCCTTCAACTTCTCTCCCGAAACTCTTTTCAAACTCAGTGTGAAGTCCCTGTGTAATTTCACCTGTTGCTACTACTTTCTTTTTCGGTGTGGACTCGTAGAAGATTACTTTGTCACCTGGGTTTGCCTGCTTGAATGCATCATGAATCCGGCGTTTGTTTCCTTTTTCATTGACGGATGTATAGAAAATCTCTCCTCCATCTTTTATCTTGTCTACTTTCCAGATTTTGGGATTTGCTGTAATCCAGAAATATTGAGTTTCCTTTTCAGGCTGTAGTAACAAAACCTCATCCCAAATCTCTTCATCTATTCTGAAAAAGTAGCCCTGATTTATTCTGATGTTCTTTTTTGGGTTGAAAGGATGGTGCATTATTTCGTTCTTTTCAGCCATCTTTCTTACTTTTTCCCAGAGATTCTCATCAAAATCAATTGATTCAGAAAGTTCCCGGAAGTTTTTGATTGGAAGGATGATCCTGTCGTCTTCTATTCTCGCTTCTTCTTTTACCTGAGAGTGCCCAACTATTTGCTGGTTTCGATAATGGATAATTTTGTCATCGACTTTTGCTTCTTTCAGGAGTTGGTGGTGGTAAACATTGTCATCGGGTGCACGAAGAAAATCTACCCCTTCTCGAAGCTCCCCAATTACGCTGTGAAGACGTTTCCTGTTTACCCAGAAGTATTGTGGGCCTTCCTCCTCCGGGGATTCAGGGGGTTGCTCGGGTGCGGGATTGGTGAGACCCTCGGTCAGGAGTTTTTCCCGCTTTGACGGGTCAAAAATAGCCGCCGCAATTTCGGGCTGATTTTTATCTCTGTGTGAAGAGCGTTTCCGGCTCTCAAAGAAAGTGCTAATAGAATCTAAGCCCTTCATGTAAGCCTGTTTGATTTCATCCGGCAAAGGATAGTTATCAAGATGAAAGCTGTAGAAAGTAGCGTTAAGTCCATCGAAGTTTATGGCTACCTCGTGCTCCTCAATCAACTCTTTAATATTGATAAAATCATTAACAAGAGTCAATCCAATGTTATAGTTGTTATGTTTCTTCTTACCGTAAAAACTCAAGATTGCCCATGCCCCAAAATTCAAGGAAAGAGTCTTATTGTCTGGCAAATTCACATGGAACCGCTCGTCATCCGGGCCTTTCACACCAAGTCTCCGAAGTGTTTCTTTCAGCAGATTGAACGCCCATTTCGCTTCCTCTTTGTCCTTGAAGATGGTGGCAAAGGGCTCTGCAAATGGCTTTTCATCAGCTAATATGGCATTCTCGATTTCCTCATACTTGTGTTTATCTAATTGAATAAGCGTTCTCCGCCATCCGCCTTCCTCAATCTTTCGAGGTTTCGTATCAAACCAGTCCACAGGTATTCTATGACCATGGCGGATTCCAGGTACAAATTCATAAGAACCTTTAACCTTTCCAATGCCCAATACTCTTGTGGTTCCATGATTCGCTATTATGTAATCTCCTTCTTTGATTTCGTGAACAAATTTCCAGAGTTGTTCAACTGCATATGCCGTCCAGTCATCATGTTTCTCCACTAATTCATCACGTTTAACCTCAAACTCCTCCCTGCTGAGCTCAGAGATATCTCCTATTTCATCCCAGCCAATCGCAATAAAACCGCCATTACGGCAAGATTCCCAATTCCAGGCGTCCTCTCCAGGGGCGATTTTCCAGTAGTTGATTTCCTCTTCATGTTCTTCAACTCTACCCTCATTAATTTTCTTAAACTCAGGATAAACTGCTTTGAATTTCTCAAAAACTCTCCTCATTTTAAACCCATCAATCTCATCAACTATCTCATGATCTTCCATTTGATAGCCTTCAGCTTTCAGGTGGTCTCCAATTCCCAACCCATATCTGATTTCATGAGAATGAATACTGAAAAAGAGCTGAGCGGAATCTCTGTGACTACCCTTCGATGATGGATAAAGTGCGATCCAACACCAAGTGGTGCCAAAATTTTGTTTCCATCCGAAATCTTTTATCGCTTTTCCTTCTGTAAATTCGATATCACCAAATTTGTTTTCCAGACTCTCCTTTAGATGAGAATGTAGAGATTTTAGAAGATAATTGATCCTATTTTTCTCCTTGTTAAAATATATCTGGAAAAGAATCGTGAAATCAGTCCATGCATGAAGAACGTTCTTTTCATATTCTTTGTTAACTTCTTTCTGGATTTCATGGAAATCATCAAGTGTCAATTTTTCAACACTTAGAATTCTCTCCAAAATAAGATGTCGTATCTTGTTAACTTTTTCTTTTCCTCGATATCTTCTTTCTTCTTGTTCTAGATATCCTTTATCCATTCCTTTGATGGAATCCAGAAACGATTTAGGATTATCTTCAAATCTTTTCAGTTTTTGAGCATATTCGAAAGGATATCTCACATATATCTTATACTTCAACTCCTCATATCCACTAATACAGTAGAGGAAATCCTGCCCATCCATCACAGTCGGTTCCTCAACAATTCCTTTCTCTCCAAGGTAGTCAGCTATGACATTACAGGTCTCAATATATTTCTCATATTTCTCTCCAATCTTTCCTTTTCTAAATTTCCAATCCAAATCCAGCACATTCTGTAAATGTCGGAAAATGTCATCTTTGTAGATGGGATATTTATTTCGATTGATTGATGCAAGAATATATCCAATAAGGGGAGCACCAAAACTCCCTTTTTCCTCACTCTTGATCTTGGTCCTTGCAAGTTGGATTCGTTCCGCAAGAGGTTTGGTTTCATTACTCAAGGAATTAATGAAATCAACTGCAACATCTGGATTCTTTTCTGCAACTTTGTGAAGATTATCAAGTTCAGACCAATGCACGAACGGACCTGCTTGTGGATTATTTTTCTGCAACAACTCAACCTTCTCAACCAAGTTCTCTCTGGTGATTCCACCCACCGGAAATCTCTCGTTGAGTTTAGACAAAATGTCCCACTTGTACTGTTCATCCCAGCCCTTGGTTCCCCTGAACTTCCTGTATTCCTCGGCTGCGATGTCCATGAGCATATCATTTCTCAGAATGGTTCCCAATTCTTTCATGCCAGATACAGCCCAGTAACCATTAATAAACCTTACTTTTTTCAACCCTCCGCATGGAAAGGGGTGATTTCAATCACAAACTCAAAGATTTAATCTACGTTCTCCCAACAACTCACCCCCCTCCCGACCCCCAATCAAAAATACTATTAACTCAAACACTACTGCCCTTGACCAAGGAGTTACCATGACCGATCTTCTAAAAGACCTGAACAAAGACCAGAAAAAAGCTGTTGAGTGCATAGAAAAACCGGTGTTCGTGATGGCGGGTCCCGGAACTGGTAAGACCCGGGTAACCACCCACAAACTGGCTTACCTCATAAAAGAAAAGGGCTACTCCCCGGGTGAAATCATTCTCCTGACATTCTCGGACAGAGCCGCCAAAGAGATGGAGGACAGGGTGGAGGACATGATCCCCGATGTTACCGGTGTTCAGATCTCCACCTTCCACTCTTTTTGCTATGACATCATCCGGGATAACTCCCTTGAACTGGGGATAAATGCTGGTGGTGCCATTATCACAGATGAATTCCAGCAGGCATTCCTTCTCTCAAATCTGGATTCACTTGGCATTGAATCATTTAAAATACCAGCGAAGCCGATTGAGCTAACAAAGATCTTTCAGGGAGCAATAGCACGGTTCAAGCAGGGGAACATAACAATCGAAAGGCTTGACGAATATATCAAAAAAAACGAGGATGAGCAGTCTCAGGACGAGGAGCTCCCGAAGCTGAAGGACTTTGCAAAGGCGTACCGTGCCTATGAGGATTTCAAGAAACAGAAAGGACTTCTGGATTTTGGGGATATGCAGTTCCATGCCCTTGATCTCTTCGAGAAAAGACCCGAGATACTGGAGAGATACCGGCAAAAGTTTAGACACATCATCGTGGACGAATTTCAGGACACTGACTTCATCCAGTTGCAGATACTATTCCAACTTGCACCGGAGGGGAACCTTACCATCGTGGCAGATGACGACCAGTCCATCTATCGATTCAGGGGAGCATACCTGACCAACATTCAGGAGTTCAAGGAGTTTTACAATGACAAGGGTATGCCTCCTGAAAAGATTGTCCTGCGCAGGAACTATCGATGCACAGGTAACATCCAGAAAGTTGCCGGCAATTTGATAGGGAACAATCCGGAGAGAGAGGAGAAGACGTTTGTTACCGAAAAGGATGAGGGACTACCAGTAGATATTACACTCTACCAGGATGACTGGGAGCAGGCAAAAGGGATTGTCGGATTGATACAGTGTCTGCACGATCAGGGAAGGGATTGGGATGATATTGCCGTACTTTTCAGAAGAAGAAAGGATTCTATTCCGATTATCGAGATGCTTGAAAAGAGCGGAATACAGTATGAGATCATAGGATCCAGGGAGTACTTCAGAGAGCCAATCGTAAGAACTGTACTAGCCTATCTCAGGGTGCTGAACGATCCCTCGTGGAATCAGCCAGCACTTGGACAATTGCTGATGAGACCGGAACATGGGATCACTCCCGGTGAGATACCAAGACTTTCACGTTATGCCCGGGACAAAAACCTCTCGCTCTGGGAGGCACTTGGTGACCTGGAGGAATTCGACGGAGACATCTCGAATTTCAAGAGGTTCAGAATTGATATGGAGAAACTATTCAGGATAAAGGGAGAGCAAGGTTTACCTGGATTGGTGAGAGCGATTCTATTTGGAAAGGGTCTATTCAGGGTTGAGATCGCAAAGAACAATATCGATAATATTAGATTGCTCAACAGATTCCTTGAGATAACTTCAGATTTCCTTGAGGTCTATCCAGAAGCTTCACTTGAGGACTTTATGATGCATATCGAAGCACTCTCAAATCTTGGGTTCGAGGACAAATCAATGGAGACAGATTCAGGAAAGGTTCGCCTGATGACAGTGCATGGTTCCAAAGGCAAGGAGCTCCCGATTGTGATAATCCCATGTCTGAACAAGAACAGATTCCCAAGCACCTATCAGCGATACAAGATCGAGATACCAGATGAGCTTGCAGATGGGACCCTCCCGGAGGGTGGGGGAAAAGAACTCCATGAGCAGGAGGAAAGGCGTCTCTTCTATGTGGCACTCACAAGAGGAAAAGATGAGGTTCATGTGAGCTATTGCAGGATGTATGGGAATAACAAGAAGGAGACCCCACCATCAATTTTCCTGAAGGAAGTTTTCCAGAAAGAAGAGGGCTATGTGGTCAAAGAGGTCAAGGAACAGGAGCTGAAAATAAGAGAACGTTCCGGTTCTGAAGAGGGTGCGATCTTCAAAAGGATCATTTCAGCAATCCAGAGGGGAGAATGGCAGGGTTCGTTTGATGCGATGACTGCTCTAGCGAAGTACAAAGGTGTTGATTTATCGGATATCCGGATTCCGAAAGAATTGAATCTATCAAATTATCTGGAAGAACTTGATGTGATCAGGAAGGTTCCGGAAAAGGAACACGCCGAGGCAAGGTCTTACTCTCCTTCAAAATTATCGATGTACGAGGAATGCCCGAGAAAGTACTGGTACAGTCATGTGTTGAAGATACCCGGGGAGGTGAAGACATATTTTACACTTGGTTCAGTTGTACATAATGTGATAGAACTCATAACAAAACGGCTCAAGAACGGGGATAGGGTTTCCGAAGATGAGGCATTGAAAATACTGGATATGCAATGGAAATCATCCGAATATGAAATGGAGAGCAAGGAGAAACAGGATAGAGCCGATGCAGAGGAGATGATCCGAAAGTTCATGCTGCATCAGGCAGAGAAAGAGAGCAGGATCGTGGATGTTGAGAGATGGATCAAACTTGACATTGAAGGCAGAAAGATCGTTGGAAAGGTTGACCGTATCGATGATGTTGGGAATACTTTAGAGGTCATTGATTACAAGAGCAGCAAGAATAAAACCTCTAAACCGAAGCTGAAGGAAGATTACCAGATGGCATTATACTGGCTTGGTGTTGAGAGTGATTACAAAAAACCGGTGAGTCGGGTGGGGCATTGGTATCTCAGAATGGACGATGAGAGGATGGTGGAACTCACTGAAGAGGAGAGGGATGCTGTGCGAATTCGGGCGTTGAAGGTCATTGAGGGTATAGAAAAAGGAAAATTCGAACCAGAGAAAGGCTATCACTGCAAGAGGTGTGATTATGGGGAACTGTGTGATGTGAAGAAATGAAATGTTAATTCGACGTCGTAGTCGTCGTTCTCTGTGATTTCGTGTCTCTGCCGCTCAGTCCATCATTGCAAATCTATGGGGGGTCCCCAACCCGAAAAACCACCCCCTCGCCAACAAAACGTTTTTAACCAGATAACCATCTTCCCCACCCATGAGACAGGTAAAGAAAATACCAGGACCCTCAGATTTTCCCTTTGCACTCCTGGCCATGATGCTCATTCTCGCAAGTGTGCTCACCTCCATCGACCTATCTGGAGAACCGGAAAGAGGAGGAGACAATGAGATCACCATCCTAACCCCGGATTATGTTCCAATCCGCTCTCCCTTCATGGTTCATGTTTCTCTGAATCTTTCCGGTGATTACCACATCAAGGCCTCGCTGAACTCCATTCACGGGAAATACGCAAGCCGGCTGTGGAACGGAACGAACTGGCTCTACCCCGGCACAAGTTGGTCAAAGATGCCCGTTGTATCTGGGAACTTCAGCGGGTTCCTCTACATCATGCCCCATGAAAGTTAT
>DAOVMN010000370.1 GCA_030630685.1 Thermoplasmata archaeon
CAACCGAGACTACCGGTTAAGGCCAGGGATGTTTGCTCGGGTGAATCTTGTTGTGCAAAGGCGCAATGGGGTACTTGTGCTCTCAAAGGACTCCCTGTTGAGGGAAAGTGGTCCCTCAAGGGTCTTCGTTCACGATCGTGGCAAGGCATCCCTCAGGAAGGTCAGTCTCGGACTCGAAGGGGAGCAGTACATCGAGGTTGTGGGCGGGCTCCAAGAAGGGGAGGAGGTCATCATAGCGGGCAACTATGAGCTTGAAGACGGGATGGCCGTTAACGTTATCCGGAGACACAAGAACCCATGAATCTATCGAATCTGGCCGTCCGGAGGCCAATTACTACCTCGATGTTTTTCTTGGCCCTCCTGATTTTTGGGTCCATCGCCTTCCTACGTCTTCCGATAGATATCTTGCCGGACATAACCTACCCGTCCATCACTATTTACACCGAATACGAAGGAGCAGGGCCTCAGGAGGTTGAGCGGCTCATCACTGAGCCAATCGAAAAAAACGTCAGTACCATTAGTAATGTTAAGGATGTGCGCTCTACCTCCGGTGAAGACACTTCAGTAGTGACCGTGGATTTTAACTGGGGAGCAGACCTCGCCGAGTCTGCTAATGATGTTCGTGAAAGGCTTGATAGGGTCCGCCGTTTTCTGCCCGATGATGCAGATGATCCCTATCTCTATAAATACGACCCTGCAAACCGTCCCATCCTTTTTATTTCTTTGAGAGGGCCACTTCATCCATCCAGACTGTGGGATCTTGCTGACGACCGTTTGAAATACGATTTTGAACAGGTAGAAGGTGTGGCGGCCGTTGATATATGGGGAGGCCTGGAAAGAGAGATCCAGGTGGAAGTAAATAGAGGGAAGCTCCGATCCATTGGCCTATCCATTGATGCCTTAGTTGACATCCTCAAAGGGGAAAACCTCTCCCTTCCCGGAGGACGTCTGGAGAGGGGCAGAAAGGAATGGCTGATCCGTCCTCTGGGCGAATTTTCGAGTTTGGAAGAGATAGAGAATATTATTGTCGGCATCAGAGAGGGTAGGCCCATCTACCTGAAGCAGGTTGCTGATGTGAAGGATGGCTTTAAGGAGCTCCGCAGACACACGAGAATCAATGGTGAGTCCGGTGTGGTGATTGCTGTTCGCAAGCAGTCGGGAAGCAACACCGTTCAGATCTCGAACAGGGTTCTGGAGATTATCCCCAGGCTCAAGAGCCAGCTTCCTGAAGGGGTTACCCTGGCCGTGATTATTGATACCGCAGAGTTCATCAGGAAGTCGATCCGACAGGTCAAACAGGTCGCTTTCATAGGGGGGATCTTGGCGGTGTTCGTCCTGTTTGCCTTTCTCAGAAACCTCCGAAGCACACTGATCATCGCTGCGTCCATACCCATAGCTGTCTGGTCTACCTTCTTCCTCCTCGAGCTGATGGGGCTCACTATCAACATGATGTCCCTGGGGGGATTAGCTCTTGGAATCGGGATGATCCTTGATAGCTCTATCGTCGTCCTTGAGAATATCTTTCGCCATCGACAAGAGGGAGGAGGGGCAATAGAGGGAGCCCTTAAAGGAAGTCACGAGGTGGGAATGGCAATTACGGCCTCCACCTTGACCACGATCTGTGTGTTTCTCCCTCTCCTCTTTCTCAAGGGCATAGAGGGAGTGATGTTCAGGCAAATGGCCCTCACGGTCACCTTCGCCCTGCTGGCGGCTTTGGTAGTTGCCCTGAGTTTAATCCCTATGCTTTCATCCCGATTGTTACGGGTTGAAAGAAAAGGGGAGACAGAGACCAAAGCTCGCTTCTACGAGGGATATCTAAAGTGGTTGGGATGGTGCCTGAGGCGCAGGACAACAGTCTTAGGTGGTTCCCTTCTCATACTCGCTCTGGCCTTCGGAACCTTTCATCTTAAAGGTGTTGGGACTGAGCTCTTTCCCGATATCGACGAGGGAATTATTGACGGGACTATCGAGATGCCCGTAGGAACCCGTCTTGGGATCACGGATCAGGTCACCAGAGAGGTGGAGGGGAGGCTTTTTCGCGATGTCCCAGAACTGAAAGGGATGTTTGCCCGTTCAGGCAGTCACTGGCGCCGTGGAGGAGGGTCTCACACGGCCTTTTTCCGGGCCTTTCTGGTTGACAGAAAAGACAGAAATCGCTCTACAAGCGAAATTGTGGCAGGCCTGAGGCCAAAATTGGCGAATATTCCCGATGCAAAGGTTCGGATTTCCGAGGGAAGATCGATGTACATGAGAATTCTCGGACAGGGAAGGGTGGAGAGGCTCGAGATTGACTTCACCGGCTACGACCTCGACAAAGGCAAGATCGTTGCCGAAGATGTGGTTAGGAGAATAAGCTCCGTCGAAGGGGTTATCTATCCGAGGATCAGCCTCGAGGATAAGCGGCCTGAGCTCCAGATAGCCTTGGACAGGCGCAAGGCAGCCACTATGGGTCTTCCGATTTCACGAATCCTTGAGGTGATCAATACTAATATAGAGGGGACAGTAGCATCTCGGTACAGGGAAGGTGGAGATGAATTTGATATCCTTGTAAGGTTGCGGGAGGAGGATCGTGCGAGGTATGAGGATATCTTAAACATATTCATTACTCTGCCAGGAGGCAAAGAGATTCCATTGAAAGGTTTTGCACGTATCATCGAGGGGAAGGGGCCTGCAGAGATCGAGCGCAGAAACCAGCAGCGCTTGATCACGGTGAGAGCAGGAATTCAGGGACGAGATCTTGGGCATGTCGTCGGGGATATTAGCGAGAGAATCCGCGATCTTGAGTTACCTCAAAACTTTCGCCTCGATTTTGCAAGTGAGCACGAAAAGCAAAAGGAGGCCTTTGGAGGGCTCCTGTTTGCCATTATTCTCGCAATTGTTCTGGTATACATGGTTATGGCCTCC
>DAOVMN010000045.1 GCA_030630685.1 Thermoplasmata archaeon
GCATAAAAACACAAGGATAGGTTGCCCATGACACAGAGCTTGTTTCAAGATATTTCCCCAACCACCGCATCTTATCAAGAAAAGACACGGTCGGTATCCATTACCCTCCTGGCAGTCTTAGGAGCATTAGCCATGATATTCTCGGCCTTCGCAGGTTGCATCATAGACCTCGATGAGGACGAGAGGGAAACAGACGAATTTTGGTATTATGCGGCCGCTTCTCCCAGGACGCTGGATCCCGCAGTGGCCTATGATGACGTCTCCATCAATATCATAAATAATCTCTATGAAAGGCTCGTCACCTACAGGAGTGAATCCGGTTCAGAGATCGTCCCAATGATCGCCAAGAGTAAGCAGGCCCTGGAGGACACAGAATACATCTTCTACATGCGGGATGGCATCAAGTTCTCCACCGGCAGGGTGGTGGATGCCTACGCAGTTTACTATTCGATTTCCCGTGTGCTGAAGATGGCACAGGCCCCATCCTGGATGCTCAGGCAGGTGCTCAACGAATCAGGGATAATACAGGGCGATTTCGATCACGATGGGATAGAGGACATCAAGTTCATCCTGAAGATGCCATATTCCGGGTTCATTCATATCCTGGCCTTCAGCGTGTGTTCCATTGTGGACCCTGCGGAAGTGGAGGAGCACGGAGGCGTCGTTTCTAACCAGACAAACGACTGGATGGCACATCATTCCGCAGGCAGCGGGGCATTCAAGGTCAAGGAATGGAAGGAAGGAGACGGAAAGCTCACACTTGAGAGGAACTCCCATTATCACAAAGGCTGGGGTGGAAAGCACTTTGACAAGGTTTTCTTCAGGCACGAGGAAAGCGAGGCCCTTAGGCTCAAGGCCATCAAAGGCGACAAGGCGGACATGGCAGACATACCCATCTCCCTACTCTCCGATCTCGCGGATGTCACCTCTGTGATGATCGATATTCGAGATACCATGGGTGTGGTGTTCCTTGGATTCAATACCCAAACAGCCCCCTTCGACAACCCTGATGTGCGGAAGGCATTTGCCCATGCCTTTGACTACAACGCCCTGATGGACGATATCCTGGAAAAGAAATACGGAGACCGCCTGCACGGCCCGATTCCCGAGGGCGTACTCGGCCACGACCCCAACCTGGAATCCCGCTTCTACTATGATCCCGGGGAGGCTGTGGAGCACTTCGAGGCTGCTGGTTACACGATCGAGGACAATAATGTGACGGATTTCGAGCCTATCACCATCTTTGTGCCTTCCAATGCCTCGGTTATGGGAATGATCATGTACCTGTTCAAGGAGAACCTGGCAGAGATCGGTATCGAGGTGAGCATCCAGTACATGAACCTCACGGATTACAATCTTGGATTGGAAAGAGGGGACTTCCCTGTGTTCCTTGCCGGGTGGGGTGCGGATTATGCCGATCCGGACGATTTTGTGTACCCCCTCCTGCATTCCGAGAGCATGAACCTCACCATCAGCAACTTGGCCAGGTACTACAATGCCTCCATAGACGAGATGATCGAGGATGGGAAACGCACCCTTTCACCGGATGACAGGACTGTGATCTACCGGGACATCCAGAATGCTGTAAACAGGGATGCACCCTACATCTGGCTCTACCAGCCCAAGTACGTCTCTGTACTCAAGAACGATGTTTCTGGTTTCAACAGGCATCCCATTCTTGGAACGAATCTCTATGACATCTACATAGTGGAGTAACCAAGGTTTGTCAGAGAAGTTTACCACTATCTTTAAAAGCTTCAGTCTTCATCCCGGATGCGGAGGAAACCGAATGAGGCCAACCGTAACGATACCGATCGTACTCGTGCTCTGCATGATTGTCTCGATAAGTGCTCCAATCCTCAGTGAAACCGGGAGCGGGGAGGCGATCCCTGACTATGATATCGATGTGGATACAACAATAGCTCACATCCGTCATGAAAATGGGAATACTGGTACATTCAAAATCACCATAATCAACCAGTGTGCCCACACTCTAACGATACAGGTGAACGTGTCTGGTGCGGGTGTCCATGTTTCACCAATGACCAGTACCGTTACAGTGGGTGCAGGTTCGAGCACTGACATTAATGTGCTGGTTGCCCTTCTTTATTTCGACCCGGCAGGTGTTTATGGCGTGAACATTCACACCGAGGTTATCCGTGTGGATGGAACTCCCACGTCCAATGGTAGGGAAAGGCACGCCAGCGTGGTTGTCCTGGCGCACAGGCACCATTGTGTATCCGTGGAAAATGAAGATATTACCGCAGTTAAGGGAGAGGCCACATCCGGAAGTATCCTAATCAACAACTCGGGGAATGCACCTGACTGGTTTGCCCTAAAATTCCAAAACACAGAAGAGGTAAACGCTTATCCGGCAGTGGATTACACCATGGTCCCGCCCGGGGAGGTTGTGGAATATCCCATAATTGTGAGCGTGTCGAAAAAGGCTTCCACGGGTCCAACCTCCTTGGATTATCGGGTTCATTCCATTATTGATGAGGATGCTCAGGCCAATGGGACGCTTCTTGTGAAGGTTGTTAAGGAAGAAACGGAGGAGAATGAGCTATGCTCCCCGATTGCTGGACTCCTTGTGGCAGTTGGTATCATGCTTCTCATTGTTCCAATGTTCTATTTCCAGGATTTTCTCAATAGGCGTGGCCTGAAAAAACCCTCTCTCCTGTTCTCATTCCTCGTAAGCTTTCTCATGCTTTCAAGCGCATTGTTGATTATTGTGTCCCCGGAGGGCGGGGCGCAGGAGGTGTCACTCGAGGTGAGCCCGGCCTCACCGCTCGACCCCTCTCCTTTCACTGAGGACGAAGCAGCTACAGGAACAATGATGGTAACCATTAAGAGTAATTCCACTCCCGAGTATGT
The DNA here is from genome assembly GCA_030630685.1 of Thermoplasmata archaeon. Lineage (GTDB taxonomy): Archaea > Thermoplasmatota > DAOVMN01 > DAOVMN01 > DAOVMN01 > DAOVMN01. The sequence continues at coordinate 2,875 of DAOVMN010000045.1, forward strand.
GGTGAGGGCAACTATCGATGCTCCCGGAGCAATAATAGGTTATGTGATGGAACACCGCATTCCTCCCAATGGGGAAAAGACGTTCCCCGTTTCCATAGGGATTGAAAAAGGGAGCCCATACTGTGTGAGTATGGGGAATATTCATGTTGAAGTGATCGAGGTTCAGGGAGTAGCCGTAGAGGATGGTTACACAGTAGACATAGGATTTCCTGTAGTTTATAGTCCCTATTCCCTTCCGCAGATTGTTCCCTGGGATGGTTCTTTGATCCCTGAGGATAAGAACCTTTCTTCCGTCATGGGAATTAAGAAAGATAGGGCCACCAGCATGGTTTTCACCATTGTGAACCACGGAAATGCTTTTGACGAGTTCAATTTCACAATCGAGAATAAAGCCGAACTGGAGGAGAAGGGCTTCGAATTCTCCAATATCACGCAAAGGAATGGGACAATACCAGTGTTTCATGTGTTCAACTTTACGATGACCCCAACAAAGAAGCTGAGCCAGGAGTTCTATGTCCTGAGGGCACTCGCACAAGGGGTGACTCGAGACGAACCCGTGGGAGGATGCACGGTAGTGCTTGTAAGGGAGGAATCGGATGATGACGACGATGATGAAATCCCGTTAGCTATGGCAGGAGCAGCAGGTGGTATCGGTATTCTTGTAGTCATTGGTGTATTCATTTTTACGAGGAAGAAAAAGGCAGACGATATCAAGGGTGATGATGAAACGAGCCATGGCGGAGAAACAAAGAAAGAGCCAGAAAAAAGGGGCTAAGATGCCCATCTATATAGGTGCACCATCGTAATGGTGCAGTTTTGGGTGAAGGTGTACCATCATAAGGGGGCACCTTTATATATCGGTACCAAATTCACTAATTCATGGAAGAAATTCTTCACAGGTTCAATCCCTGGTGGTAAGTTTCAACTTATCCCTTTCGAGAATCAGCAAACTTGCAAACTCTTCTTCCATGGCCTTTTTCTTTCCCATGATCACAGGATAGATCCTCAGTTTGTGGGGGCCCAAAGCACCGGAAGCCCGCCAGGCGGACCCGGGGGAAATGTCCTTTAGGGGACTGAGTTTAATCTGAACTACGTTAGTGAGGTACTCCTCGATCATTCCTTTCTCATCTCTCTTTTTTCGATCCCTTCGTCTATCCATCATTCTTTCGATAAAATGTTCCCTGTCTACCAAAACAAGAAAATTGTAGAGGTGATATTTCCCGGGATAGATTTTGATTGCCTTGAAGACCCCTAATCCGGAGATCCTACGACCTTTCATTGGAGGCTTGGGATACCAGATTATTCCTTTTCCGTTATATCGTATGCAGAGTGCTTTCAACACCTCAGCATCTGCTTTTCCATCCCCGGTTAGTACCACATGATCTGCAGCATTTCCTTTTAGCTCATTGACTAACCTCACTGCATCACCCAACTCCCAGAGCATCCACAAGGAGGCGGGGGTCCTGATTTGCATCTATGAGGGCCTCGAGGTCGTCAAGGGTGAGGGTTTCGTGAATTTGGATGTCATCTTCGGTTTTTCTGAACTGCAAAATACTAAGGTCTTCAGGCCGAACCTCAAGTAGCTGGTAAAGCACATCGATGCTGTGAGTTGAAAGCACTACCTGCCATTTCTTTTTGCTCAACCATTTGAGGAGCATCCCAATCAGACCGGGATGTGCTGAAGCTTCGAAATCGTCTATTAAAACAAGGTCCGGTTTGATTACCTCTAAAAGCAACATAATCTTGATGGCTTTTTTAATCCCATCTCCAAGGTCGTTTAACTGGATGTAGAACACATTCCCGTCCGGAAGCTCTTTTCTAAGACTCAGTTGATGGGATTCAAGAAGTATCTCAGTGAAATCATCGTCTACGCATTCGTTGATATGCTTAGCTACACTTACATGGGCACCAAGTTTCATGATCTGGTCTTTCATCCTCATCAATTTTGTATCAAGCTCCTTGATAATTTCTGTGTCGTTTGGGAGAAATACAACCATATTTTCCAGCTTATTTTTTTCAATACCCAATAACGTGGCCCAATTGGAAGCATCTACTGTTGAATCTTTTTGATAATAAAACTCTATTCCTTCAGTTTTTCCATACGAGGATAACTTAATGTGCCACTCCTCTTCATCTAATTTGATTGCACTCATCTTAAAAGTTATTTCAGCAGTACCAGAATAACCGTAAACCAACGGTTTGCCGCTGTGAAGATCTTTCACGAAACCAATTTTGTCTCTATCCCTGAAGTGCACTCGGCTCATAGGATGTGGAAGAAACGAGAGGGCCTCCAAGATTGCGGACTTCCCGGAATTATTTCTTCCGATGAGTACGGTGAATCCCGTAAGAGGGATTGGCTCACTGCATTTCTTGATCCCTCTGAATTCCTTGATGTCCAATTGGTTCACGAACATGTTATTCCCCAAAGAATTAGTGATGCCCGTAGATGTTTGGACTATTTAAATTATTTCCTGTTCCCCTTCGCAAAACCAGAAACCTTTAAACCCCTCAATAAACTATCAGGGCATGCCCGGAAAAGGACTCACATATTCAGAGAGCGGAGTGGACATCGAGAAAGAAGAAAAAGCCGTGGGTTCCATAGTCTCCTCTCTTGTATTCAAGCGCACGGGAATCGGGGCACCCTATGATCTTCCCGGCCAGTTCACCGGGGGAGTGGAATTCGGTGATTATGTGCTTTCCCTTTGCACCGATGGAGTGGGTTCGAAGATCCTTATTGCCGATGCTCTTAGGAAGTGGGATACCATAGGGATCGACTGCATGGCCATGAACGTAAACGACATGCTTTGCATCGGAGCAGAGCCCCTTGCCTTCGTGGACTACATCGCCATCGAGGAGCCGGATCCTGAGAAGATGGAGCAGATCGGACGTGGATTGAACAAAGCCGCAGAGCTTGCAAACGTCTCCATAATCGGCGGGGAAACAGCCACACTCCCGGAAATCGTGAATGGTCTCGACCTTGCCGGGGCCTGCCTTGGAGTAGTAAAGAAGGACAGAATAATCACCGGGGAAAAAGTGAGAGCCGGGGATGCCATCATCGGACTCGCTTCATCCGGACTGCACTCCAACGGCTACACCTTAGCCCGCAGGGCGGTGGAGGCCTCTGGCCTCGGCTACACCGACCCTTTCCCTAACTTAGATCGCTCCATAGGCAAGGTAATGCTCGAACCCACAACGATCTACGTCCGGGAGATCATTCCCCTTCTTGAAGAGTATGATATCCATGGAATGGCTCACATCACGGGCGGAGGGCTGAAGAATATTCATCGAATCAATCCGGAGCTGGGCTACGAGATCACCGATCCCCTGCCCGTCCCTATGATCTTCCCGTTCATTCAGGGATTGGGCGGCATAGAGGACTACGAGATGTACCGGACCTTCAACATGGGGATGGGCTTTGCAATAATTGCTCCAGAGCACGAAGCGGAAGGGATAACAGAATCACTGAAGACCATGGCAAAGATTGTGGGAAGAGTCACGGAGGGAAAAGGGGTGGCCTTCAGGGAAATGAGCTTCTGAGCACCACAAGATTAATTTAATATTTCCAGAGAATTACGCTTCCGATTCATCATCACGCTTCAGAGGTAATACTATGGTGAGAAAACCCAACAGCATGTACAGGCAGATCAAGGGGCCTGCCTACACCCGCAGAGAATACATGGGTGGTGTGCCGGCTTCCAGGATCACCCAGTTCGACCTTGGCAATAAGGGTGGGGAATTCCCTGTAGAGCTTTCCCTTGTGGCAAAGGAGAGCTGCCATGTCAGACACACTGCACTCGAGGCAGCCCGCATCACAGCCAACCGAACCATCTCGAAGAAGGCGGGTGTGATGGGCTACCATCTCAAAGTGAGGACATATCCCCATCATGTACTAAGGGAGAACAAACAGGCCACGGGTGCCGGGGCCGACCGTATTTCCCAGGGAATGAGAAATTCTTTCGGAAAGCTCGTGGGAACTGCAGCAAGGGTTTCCTCCGGACAGAAGATCATCACCATCCGTACCAATAAACAGCACTTCCTTACTGCCAAGGATGCCCTTCGTAAGGCGGGAATGAAGCTCCCTACCCCGATTTCCATCGTGATCGACAAGGGTGAAGAGCTGGTCTCATGAGGTACCGATATCACGATCATGAATGATATAACAAAGGGTTTTCTTCGGGCCATTAAGACATATCTGAAATTGCTCCCCCTTATCATTATCCCGGTGGCAGGGATCTTCCTGATGACAACCATAGCTCCATATTATGCTGTCACTAAGGGATGCAGGGAGTTCGATCCTGACGAAAAACCGAAGCGCAGGAAGCTTGCCCTCCTGTTCTCTCTTACACTTTCCACCCTTCTCTCTGCAGTTCTTCTTATTATTTCTTCTCTACTCTCGCCAGGCCTGATGTTAAGAATGGGTGAAACCCTCGTTATTGGCCTGATTTATGGCATGTTCCTTATCTTCTCCCTCCTCGGTGCAAGGTGAACTTTCCACCGGGGCGGGAGTAACAAGCTCTTTGGCTATTCCCCTGACCCTATCATCAAAACTATCCAACCCCTCCCTTTTGACCACGGCTTCTTTGATCTCCTTGATCAGGGTGTGAAGTTCCTTTGCATGGGAGGAGTACTCCCCTTGCTTCAAGAGTTCAATGATCACCTGACGCTCAAGCTCCTCTTTCGTGGAGACATCATCATACTCCACCTGGAATCCTTCCCTGGAACTCTCATCCCTTACCTCAAGATAAAGGGGGCCGGGCCTCAACGTGTTCTTTAGAAGTTCTTTGATGGGATCAACATCGATCTTCTCCTTGAGACCCACCTCGCCTCTCAGTCTCACGATGACCACGGGCTCTTCATCGAATCGGCAACCGTTTGAAGCGGATTCCTCATTCTTCTCTTCTGTTATAGCCGGTTTCTTCTCTTTCCTCATGTAGGCATCGAGTGTCCCGAATCCAGCGGGTGTGGGAGACCCGGGGAAGGCCGGTGGTGCCGAGGTCTGTTCATCCCCTGCCACAGGCATGGAATCTGGTGAAAGAGGGTACCCCTTCCCTCTCAGGAATCCCTTAACCCTTTCAAGAACCTGTTCAGGGGAACGTACACCCGTTAGGTCGACTTTCCAGACCAGAAACGGCCGTCTCCATTCTTTACTGTCAACAAACCTGGGATGGGTATCTACCCCACCATTTCCGTCTCGCTCCATCTCCACTAAGTAGAGGCCATGCGGGTAGTTGGTCTCGTCCAGGTTCCAGTTCTCCAGCGAACCTGGATTATATGCCCAGTTTTCGATCTCAAAATGCTTGTGGATGTGTCCAAGAGCAAGGTAGTGTATCTTTCCTTTAAAGGGGCGGAGTGCACTTTCAGAGATGGTTCCGTGCATGTTTGAAATGATCCCCTCTACCCCATAATGTAAAATCCCAATATTAAGCGAGTCGTCACGTATTATATCATCTGAATATCGCATTATCGCATTTTTTGTTGCGGCACCTAAATATCCAAAGCCGTATATCCTTATCCGTTCTCCTCTGAATTCATGTTCGAAATAGGTTCCTTCTTTTTTTTCAGGGTTCCATTGGACAAGATTTCCAGTTTTATCTTCTGGTCCAAGCAGGATTATATGCCCTTTTCTCGATAAATATCCAAGCCAGGACCAGTTATCTCCATAGGGGGGCGAGTCATGATTCCCCTCACAGACCACCACAGGGATACCCGCTTCCTTAGCTATTGAAAGGCTCTCGTCAGCCTGTAATAGTGTGGTAGCGTTGATACTCCTTTTGTTGAAAAGGTCTCCTGCAATTATGATGAAATCCACTTTCTCTTCAACTCCAAATTCGATAGCCTTCCTGAATACCCTCCCGAAATCCCTGAATCTCCGAAATTTACCGTATTGCTCGAACCCTAAATGAGCATCGGCGATATGAAGGAATCTAACCATGCCTTTACTAATCTAACAGAGGTATTTAACCTTTCGCTGTTTCAGTTCATCTCAAGATTTTTCTCTATCGGAGATACCGGTACTTGAACAAAACTCCCAACTCAATCCCGAAGGATCCCCTGTCCCCATTTTGCTCCCGCTCCCATTGCCGTGTCCTTCGCCGCACCTTTCACTAAAATAGATACCGATCACACTCATGAGACAAACTTGTGCCATGGCACCTACCCCTGTTCTATCCTGGGTACGGTCATCCCTCCGTTCGGAAAGAGCAGAACCCTTGGCTCGATGGACCTTGCCCTCATCTTTTCAATGGCATCGTCCAATGCCTTCTGGATGCTGTGGTATGGCCTCATCTTCGCCCTGCGGACCACCGAATCATCTAAGTCAGTGACCGCCCAGAGCTCGGCAGTCCTTTTCATCCTCATGATCCTAACGATTTTATGGTAGCCAAGCCTGTACCCTCTCTTCAGAACCGCATCCACATCCTTCCGGTTCTCCACATCATCCAATCCTTCAAGGAATGCAGGGTTACCGATCCCGTTCCGGCACTTGGATACAAGGATCATAATCCCCCCATTCTCAACAGCAAGTTTGGTATTTTCAAGGGCATGCTGGGCCTGATACAGGTTGATGTCCATAGGATACTGGTTTGCGGTGAGGATTATGTCCCCCTTGGCCTTCAACGGTACAGAATAGAGCTCCATTGTGCGGTGGGAGGCGGCATGAAAGCTCCTGAAAAGCTCACCCGCAACCGCACCAGATAGTTTATGATCGCTCCTCAGCACAGTCTGGATAGAGAAGATGGCCTTGTTATTCAAAAGCCTGACCGCCTCCTCCATGTCCTCTGCCACGGGGTTCCCTTTCAGGGCCATGGGCTGGGCTCCGATACTGAGGGCAAGGCTGTGATTCATCTCTATACTCTTATAGGCAGCGATACCCGGAAGGAACGACTTACGCCCCCCTGTAAAGCCGGCAAAGTAATAGGGCTTGACATTGCTGATGGTGATAATACCGTCTGCTTCTAAAACCATCCTGTTGAACCCCACCTCCGTTCCCCTTGTGGTCTTGCCCATGAAGATCATGTCTTCCTCTCTTTTTGCATCGTGGACATGGATGTTATTCCTCCACTCATTATAGAACTCCCCGAAGATCTCCCTTTGCTCCTTCTCCGTGGGGGCTTTGTGTGCCCCTATAGCTATCAGGAACTTTACGTCCGGGTGGCTTGAAAAGGCCGGGTAGAGGTGAGGAAGGACCCTGGCTGTAAAGTTGGGCCTCGTGGCGTCGTTGACTATCACAAGAAGATGCTCCGCTTTAGAGGCGAATTCCGGGAAGGACTCCATCCCTATGGGTTCGGCAAGCGCATTGGATAATATCTCGCTCTCGTCCCCTACCTCCAC
>DAOVMN010000347.1 GCA_030630685.1 Thermoplasmata archaeon
GAAGGGCGAGCTTTCGAAGTACTTCCTCGGCCTGCGCGACGAGAGGAAGATCTGGGGCATTAAGTGCCCGAAGTGCAGCTCCATCCGGGTTCCACCCTTCGAGCAGATGTGTCCCGACTGCGACTTTGCCGAGATGGACTGGGTCGAGATGCCCGACGTCGGAAAGATGAACAGCACCCCGCCCATCACCTTGGGTTGATTGGCAATCACTCCGATGGAATATCCGTTCAGTCGTGCGAGGCCCGTTATAACCTCCGGGCACAGCAGCTTCTTCAGCTCGAAGAACGAGCCCCTGTCGATGATCCGATCGATAAGCTCGTGCATATCGAAGGGCAGGTTCTCATTCTTGGGGATAATACTCTCGATGTCGTCCAAGGACTTGGCAGGTACCTCGGGATGGATCGTTTGGGGTTTTCCTTGGCAATTCTGCGGGAAATAGGATAAATATTGCCTGGCCAGCTCGATGGCCTCCACCTCGGTTTTCACTAGGATATCACCCATTCCGGAGACGGTACAGTGCATTTTTGCACCGCCCATCTCTTCTAAAGTCACCTTCTCCCCGATGACCATCTCCGCCATTCGTGGGGAGCCCAGGTACATGCTTGCATTCCCTTCGACCATGATGACGATATCACAGAACGCCGGAATATAGGCACCGCCGGCTGCCGATGGACCGAAGAGACAGCATATCTGAGGGATGAATCCGGACAGGTTTGCCTCGTTGTAAAATATCTTCCCTGCTCCCCTTCTCCCAGGGAACATGTCTATCTGATCGGTGATCCTTGCTCCCGCTGAGTCAACAAGATAGATGAGCGGAACCTCGAGCCTCATTGCGGTTTCCTGGATCCGGATGATCTTCTCCACCGTGTTCTTTCCCCAGGAGCCCGCCTTGACAGTGGAATCATTGGCCATGACGCAAACCGTTCTTCCGTTAATCTGCCCGATGACGGTAACCACCCCATCCGCGGGAAGGGCCTCCTCGGTGACATTGGCGAACATCCCGTCCTCGAGCTGGAATCCCGGGTCGAGAAGGAGCTCGAGCCTGTCCCGCACAAAGAGCTTTCCTGTTTCCTTGAGCCTTTTATGGTACTTCTCTGCTCCACCTTTCATGATCTTCGCTATGTGCTTTTCAACTTTTTCCGATAGCTCGTTGGTCGTCATGTCCTTCCCTCCTTATTCTCCTTTGAAATCGGGCCTCCTCTTCTCCCTGAAGGCATTCAGTGCCTCTACCCTGTCCTTTGTGAAGATGAGCTTCTCGTAGGCATTGGACTCTATCTCCAACCCGGATTCGATATCTGTTTCCATCCCCCTGTTCACCGCTATCTTGGCCTGCGCCACAGCCAATGGTCCATTGGCCTTGATCCCCTCAGCGATCTCAAGGGCCATCTCCATGAGTCCCCCTTCTGGAGCGATGTGACTGATAAGTCCATAATCGAGCGCGGTCTCGGCATCGATCACCTGGGCGGTAAATATCATCTCCTTGGCCCTTCCCCGCCCTATGAGCCTTGGGAGCCTCTGGGTCCCACCCCCACCTGGAATGATCCCGAGGGAGGTCTCGGTGAGCCCGAATCTGGCATTGGGAGAGGCAATCCTGATATCGCAGGCAAGGGCGAACTCCAGGCCTCCGCCAAGGGCCACACCGTTTATTGCGGCAATAACGGGCTTGGAGAGGTTTTCCAGACTGTTTAGGGTTCTCTTGATCATGAGGATGTACTGCCTTACCTCCATCTGGTTCATGGTTGCCCTCTCCTTGAGGTCTGCACCCGCACTGAAGGCCTTCTCTCCGGCACCGGTTACGATCACCACCCTGATGTCCCTTTCGTAATGGGCCTTTTCGACCATTTCAGCACCCATGCGCAGGGTCTTCCTGTCCAGAGCGTTCATACGCTTCGGACGGTTTATGGTTACGATGAGAATCCCGTCCCTCTTTTCGATAAGGAGGGGCTCCTCCTCGATCGAGGTGTCCTGTTTTTCCTTGTTCTCGGTCATACTATCCCCTTTGAAACTACTCAAGAACGATGATTGTGTCCCCCTGGTTAACGAACTGACCCACCCGGGCCCTGATCTCTTTCACCTTTCCTCCTGCCTGGGCCTGCAGGGGAATGAGCATCTTCATGGATTCCAGGATAACTACCTCGTCACCAGAGTTGATGTCATCGTTCTCTTTCACCTTTATTTCATTCACTGTTCCTGCCATTAATGCGGTAACTTCTGCCAAATTATGCCTCCGTTGTGACACATAGTGTGATTGGTGGTACGAAAAACTGATTGTATTTAAATTTTATCGGATAAATCTTCGGGGTAAGGTTGGGGTTCGGGAATTTAAGAAAGAACAAGAAAGGGTAAACAGAAATATCTGCGACTCTGTGGTGGATTCTTTTACGCGAGTAAATCACTCGGTATCACTCGCATTCCAAGAATCTCCCTGTTACCACGAAATTGTCCGAAAGATTTAAAATAGTTAGTGCAGTTCGCCTGTAAAATTCAGCCGGTGAATATTTGAAAAAAGCAAAATTCTATCCGGGCACCACCGCTTCGTCTGCGTACTGCGACGATAGAGCCTCGGACAGGAGAACCGTTTATTCTAAAACTTCAGCCGAACCTTCACCGGATTTCTCACCTGCAATTCTACTCACATTCTTTACACTCATACTCACATTCTCACATTCCTCAATCTTTATTTTAAACTTCCAGAGGTGTGCACATGCCAGATAAACACAAAACAATGAACATAAAAGCTCTCATCCGGAAACTGCCAAGATGGATGCCCATCTTCGCCATCCTGGCAATTGCGATCATGTTGGTTGCCGGTTTGCAGCCAACAGTGGCTCACAACATCGAGAGATCGGACTCAGAGGACCAGGAGCCTTCCATTCTCGCTACCGAACCTCTTTCTGATTTTGATCTGTCCGGGGGGACACGAGGCAGGGGGGAGGGGGGTCCCATCGAAATGACCGTGGACGCCCTAATCGCTGCGTGCGACAACATGACGGACACGGACGGCGATGGGCTTCCCGACTCCGTGGAAAGGGTTCTGGGAACCGATAGTGAATACAATGATTCCGATTC
>DAOVMN010000172.1 GCA_030630685.1 Thermoplasmata archaeon
GGAGGTGATAGGGCCGCTTTATTCTGCGGGATACCGTGATTTCGGGGAGAATCGCACTGAGGGTTTTTTACCAAGGCAGGCGGCTTTCCCCAGGGCAAACTGGCATTTCATAGGCCGATTGCATCGAAAATATGTGGCCAAGGTGGTCGGGAAGGCTGCATATATTCATTCGGTTGCTTCCTCCGAGCTTCTGGAGAAGATCGAGCGCTCTGCAGCGGCAGCGGGTGTTGTGCAGAAGGTGCTCCTTCAGGTGAACGTTTCGGGTGAGGAACAAAAGCAGGGCCTTTACCCTGAGCAGCTAAGGAAATATGTCAAGACAATAGATTTCGAGGGGTTCCCTCATGTCCGTGTCGAGGGGCTCATGACCATGGCACCCTTCACCTCGGATGAAACTGTTCTCAGGGACTGTTTCTCAGGGCTCCGAAAGCTGCGGGATGAGCTCAATGAGTCCTTTGGCCTCGGGTGGCATGAACTCTCCATGGGGATGACCAATGACTATCGTTTAGCCCTACTGGAAGGGGCCACAATTGTGCGTATTGGGCGGGCGGTTTTCGAATGATGAAACCTTACTTCCTGATACTTCGCCACCGAATATAGGTTAATTCCTTAACCTTTTATCCGCAAAATAGATCTCAGGAACTCGCCTTTATCTCCTCTACAAATTTCTTCACATCCTCCTCGAAATTGTCAGCTCTGACATTTTTCTGTTGAATCGAGAAAACAGCCACAGGCTTCCTCCCGCAGAGCTCCTCCATCTGGGTGAGTGTATTCTGGACCTTGGTGCTACCGGATGTGCAGAAGAGGGCTACTTTTCCAAGGCTTTCCTTGTTCTGGGTAATATAGCTCCTGATCGGGGCGGACATCTCTCCCACCCATATCGGCGTTCCGATGATCACGAGGTCGTAATCTGAGGGGTCATTTTTTGTGGCCTCTATTTTTGTAAGCTTTTTCAGGATAGCGTCCTTTGCGGCTGCCAGACCCCCGAATGGGCCTGCTCTTTTCTTCGTGTCGATTATTCTCTCGATGTCAGATTCGATCATGCTCGAGATTGTCTCTGCGACCTTTTTTGTTGTGCCGGTGCGGGAGTAGTAGACGACGAGAGTTTTCATGGTAGTGGGGAGGTGGTCTTTAGTTTAATAATTTGTCACGCCATCTCTCCTAAAACTTTAAGAAAGAAATCTGCTTTCCCGCCCCTTAACGACCACAGGTCGTTCGGAACTCACAACCTTGACGAGCTGTCGCTCATCCGGCAATCGGAACTTCGTTCCTCATGCCTTCGGTTGTTCATGCCTTAACGAGTGCTTTGCACGCATCCGGAGCGACAACAAGTTATCACTCTAAAACGAGGTATTCTCATGGGCAAAGTGATGAAATCCCCGTACCGCCAACCCCCCACAATCGACGGTCTTCGTGCCGTGGAGAACGGAACCCTTGAATGGTTCGACACAGAGATGTACTCCAACCTGAACACCGGGGTGCTGGAACAGTACCTCAACGAGAAGAATCGTGAGGAAGGCTTTAGGGTCTCACATTTTCACTGGAAAAAGGTTTTCATCGGGATCATGCTTGGAAGTATGTTCGCCATCATCAATCAGTACACCGGCCTGAAGGTTGGCCTCATCGTGGGAGGGACCTGGTACATCTCGTATCTGTTCGGCCTCTGGCGAAAATGGGGACCCACAGAGATCAACATCGCAAGCGGGGCGGGTACAGGTGCAGAAAAGACGGCCACGGGTTTCGTGTTCACGTTTCCTGCCATCTACCTCCTGGCAAAATCCAATGAGTACAGACAGGCCGATGGTACGTTCCTCATAGAGGATGTTCCTTCCGCTTCCATTGCCCTTATTGCCGCAATGTTGGGGGCCATGCTCGGTGTCATGTATTTTACGCTTTTCAGACGGGTGTGGCTCGTGGAGGACCCCCTTCCTGTCCCCGGCTTCGAGGCCTTTGTGAAACTTGCGGACATCGCCAACGACATATCCACGGGTGCTGTCGAACATGCCCGGAGATCCATCCGGCTCGTGACAATGTGGGGAGCGGGAACCATGCTCTTCACCTTTTTCAGGGATTTCCCGATATTCAAAGAGGAGGGTGAAAAGATCCCGATCCTGGAAAAGGCTTTATTGGATCTCGATTATTATCACCACGGCAATATCGTTTACCCCCATTATAAATTGACATATCTTGGATTTGGTCTCATACCCCTCCAGCTTGCCGTTGGCTGGTTCATGAAGTTCCGCACCGCTCTTCTGGTCTCCATCGGAACGCTGGTATCCTGGTTCATCATTGTTCCCATGGCAGTGGGATTGGATGCACCGGTATATATTGTATCTATGGATGCTGATATTGCCCTCTCGGAATTCGGTGGTGGATACGGGAGTGGGGCATCCTTTAAGGCCTACGGCGGGATCGCCAGGGTCATAGCCATCGGGGCCATTCTTGGTGGGGGATTGACCTCTCTGGCAAAGATGGCCAAGGTGTTCAAGAAAGCCGGGGAAGGGATGTTCAAACCAATGAAAAAGGGAGAAGAAGAGGAGGAGACTAGCCAAGAGTTTGTGAAAGGAAAGGGGTGGTACGAGTGGCCCCTTTCTCTCATACCTATCCAGGCCATGGTGGTTATCGTAGGCGTAACTATCGTCTTCAGGGCCGGAGGATTCCCATTATTTCAATCATTGATATTCTCTATCCTTCTGGCAGGTGTTACCTTCTTCCTTGGAGCCATAGCGGTGAAGGTGATGGGGGAAACCAGCATTACCCCGGTTTCCGGTACCTCGTTCATTGTATTCCTCATGCTCTTTCTTGTGTTCAAGGCCATGGGGACCAGCGATACCACAAACCTCATCATGTCCCTTGTGGGAACCACTGTTTTTGGGACATCTATCTCCCTTGCCGGGGACATCACCCATGACTTCAAGATCGGGATGTACATGGGAACCCGTCCCTACCACCTTGTAAAAGGTGAGCTCGCAGGCATTGTTCCGGGAACTATAATCGCAGCCCTGGCGGCCACCATGTTCTCCACCCTTTTAGCCGAGGGGGACCTCAAGCTCGATGCTCCTCAAGCAAACGCATTCGCAACCATCGCCCAGATGATGGTGGGTGGGAATGTTCCCTTCGAATACCTGTTTATCGGGATCATTATTGGAATCTGGGCAGAGCTTTCTACCGGCATGGGCACAGCCTTTGGTCTCGGGATGTATCTTAAATTGCCTATAACACTTCCACTGCTTGTTGGGGGAGCTGCGAGGAACCTGTGGATCGATTACAAACTCAACCCCAGGGCTGAAAAGGAGGGATGGAGCGAGGCTGAGAAGACCATGGTTTCGTTGGAGACCTATATGCGGGGCACAGGGCTGATCGTTGGGGAGGCTTTGATGGGCACTATTGTGGCGTTCTATTATCTGGGCTTTGATTGACGTGCAATCCAAGCTAACATACATCATCTGGAGAATGCCATCAAAACCGACCAGAAATATAAGATAAAAGCCCGAAAATCTCAGCAAAGCCGACCGGAATTTATATAAGTGATGTGTCTGAGGGCAATAGAAATAAAGCGTGATTTTCCCGAAACCACCAAAACCCTTATATATAAAGCCCAATAATTAGGGTATCCTATCCTGTTTTATCATGGATAAGACATAGAGGGGGATAAGCTTATAATGGCCAGAAACCCAAGAACAAAAAAACAATCGAAACACCCATCAAATCCCCTTGCTTCTGGGCATCAACCCAGCAATGGGCTGACCAATGGAAACCCTACCTTCCGTGGGCGCCGTGGCCGTTTTGGGCTTACTAACGGAAATGGGCTAACAAACGGAAATGGGTTAACCAACGGGAACTCCATCCTCCGGGGCCGTCGTGGCCACCTGGGACTCACCAACGGCAATGGGTTAACCAACGGGAATGGGCTTACTAACGGTAATTTCTTCTTTAGAGGTAGGGGGCGGAGGGGGCCCGGCCTTACTAACACGTCAACCCCAATGGGGTTGACTTTGACTGAAACCCCTAACGGGCTTTCAGACGGCAACGGGCTCACAAACGGGAATGGACTCACAAACGGAACCCCCCTCTTCCGGGGCCGGCGTGGCCGCCTGGGTCTCACAAATGGCAATGGGCTTACCAACACGTCACCCTCTCCGAGGGCGACTTTGACTGAAACCCCTAACGGGCTTTCAGACGGGAACGGACTGACCAATGGCAATGGGTTAACTAACGGGAATGGGCTGACCAATGGTAACTCTATTTTTCGGGGTCGCCGCGGCCGTTTCGGGCTTACTAACGGGAACGGCTTGACAAACGGGAATGGACTGACAAACGGGAACTCCATCCTCCGGGGCCGTCGTGGCCGCCTGGGCCTTACTAATGGCAATGGGCTGACCAACGGCAATTCTATCTTTCGAGGTCGTAGGGGCCGTTTCGGCCTCACAAACGGAAATGGGCTAACCAACGGCAATGGTTTGATTAATTGGAACGGCCTCACAAACGGAAATGGGTTAACTAACGGGAATGGGCTCACAAATGGAAACGGCCTTGTCGAGCCTTACGGCTCAACCGGCCCTCGGCATCTTCATGATGCCTCAGGCCTAACCAACGGGAATGGTTTGATTAATTGGAATGGCCTAACCAACGGAAATGGGCTAACTAACGGAAACGGGCTTACCAACGGCAATGGGCTTACTAACGGAAACGGCCTTACTAACGGCAATGGCCTGACCAACGGCAACGGTTTCACCAACGGAATCCCTTTTCATAGACCTCTTCCATACACTACAAGAAAATGGCTCCATGAAACCGCCTCCAGAAAAGGCATGATGATTGCCGCAGGCCTAACTGTTTTCCTCCTGATCGCCATGTCAGTATTCGTGATACTCGATTTTGGGCCATCCGATGGGATCAACATCGATGGGAAATTCTCTGACTGGGATAGTTCACCCACCTATCCCGACGAGGCAGACCAGGACAACTCAGGGATCGACATTCGCACCCTTGCACTAAACAGGGATTCCATCTACCTCTCATTCTACCTCGAAACCCGATCGGACATGCTTCAAGGCCTCGGAAGCGAAGGGGACACCCTCAGGATATTCATTGACTCTGATGCCGGGAAAGACACTGGCTATTCCATCCAGAGCATCGGAGCGGACTACCTCATCGAGATATACGGGCTGGACAATCGGATACTTTCTTCCAATTATTATGAGTACGACATCCACCACCGCACCGAAACCAAGCGCGAAAGCCGCGATTGGAACGCCTGGGCTCCGATGTTCGAGGTCGAGGCCAAGGTTAAGGGAAACAAACTCGAGGCACAACTCTGGGTGGACGAGCTCAGGATTCCCGCTGGTATCGAGCCGAGGGTGCTCTTCCAGACCATGGATCCACTCGGTAACCAGGACTTTTCGCCGATCATCTCGAAGTATGGGGCAATTCTGGTAGAGATGAAATCAAAGCACCTTGAACCCCTCATTCCCGGCCAATCCGCTAACATTCTCACACTTACCCTTTCAAACATCGGACAGAATCCGGTTGAGATCACGGGCATTTCCTTCACA
>DAOVMN010000519.1 GCA_030630685.1 Thermoplasmata archaeon
AGGACCCGGACGGCACTACGATTACCTACAAATGGACCTCGAGTATCCAGGGTAAAATAGGGAATGATAAGCAGTTCACCCGGATGATGGACTGCGGAAGGCACAAGATAACCCTTGAGGTTACAGATGAGGACGGTGCCGCGGGCTCCACTACAATCACCATCATTGTAAAGGACCCGACCAATAACGACCCATCTGTCAACATCACCGCACCGGAGGATGATTCCTGGCACCTCACCACCGAGGAGATACACCTCTCTGCTTCAGGGAGCGACCCGGATGGTCATTCCCTCAGCTACACATGGGAGATCGAAGACGCCACCTATACTGGTAAAGAGATCGACATCACCCTGAAGGCAGGTGATCATGAGGTGAAGGTTTTTGCGGATGATGGTCGAGGTGGGATTGCCGAAGACAGTATTATCCTACACATAAACACGCCCCCTGAGGCCGTGATCACCGGGCTTAAGGCCAAGTACACGGATGACGAGACCATAACATTCGATGCATCCGGTTCCTCTGATGCTGATAACGACCCCCGTACCTATATATGGTCCTCGGATATCACTGGAGAATTCTACAGGGGTAAGAAGTCAAAGGTTCCCAAAAAGCTCACCCAGGGTGAACACCAGATCACACTCACCGTGATGGACAATCATGGCGGGAAGGACAGCCAGACCCTGTCCGTTACCATCAGGAGCGAGATAGATTATTCCATAACACTTACCGCAGAGAAAACAAGCGGTACTGTCACCTACCTCAAGCCGGCAACCTTCATCATCGAAGGTGAGAACACAGGTTACTCTGATCATTGGGTTGAACTGAAAAACACCACCTTGCCGGAGGGGTGGAGTGCGAGCTTCTGGTCGGGAGAGGAGGAGATAGATGGTGGTGACTGGGGGCTGGAAGGCCCTTCAAAGAAGGCCTTCGAGGTAAGGATCGAATGCCCGAGGGATGTCACACTCGGAGACCAGATCACAATCGAGATAAGAGCCGACATGGGTTCCGGCATTGAGGACCGCATCGAGGTTTATCTCGTAGTAGGTGCCTTTCGAGGGGTTTCTGTGGGAATAAACGCCCAGACCATGCTTACCGATACGGCC
>DAOVMN010000192.1 GCA_030630685.1 Thermoplasmata archaeon
TGGCCTTTTGAAGTACCTTGATGGCTTCTTTATGCTCCCCGAGATTCCTGAGCGTGAGGCCGAGGTTGTTCCATGCCTCATGGTTCTTTGGGGTGAGCTTGGTGAGCTTCAGCAAAACCTCCTTGGCCTCGCCGAAATTCCCTCCTGCAATAAGCGTAAGCCCCAATATTTTCAGTTCATCCGGACCGGCATTATCGAGATCCATTCCCTGCAAGGTTTCATTGCTGATATCAGCGGCCTCTTCCAACGCAGCGGATGATTCGTCCAATTCATCGGGCATTGGCGGGCCCATAACAGACTCATTATATATCTTTTCCCCTCGATTGGTATGGTTCTTTGATACCGATTCATGGGCGGGGATCGTATTGTTCCTTGATCAAGGGCTTCCCAATGGCACCACAATATACGACCACGTTCTTTTATTGAAACTTATCTCGGCACCCACACCGTACACCTCCCTGATGCCCTCTTCTGTGATCACATCCCCGGGCGGGCCCGTTGAAAAGATCTTTCCCTCCTTCAGAAGCAGGAGCCTGTCGGAGTACCTGGCAGCAAGGTTCAGGTCGTGGGACACAAGCACCACCATCAATCCCTTTTCTTTTGCCAGCTTTTTTATCAGCTCCAGTATCTCTAATTGATGATTTATGTCCAGATGCAGCGTAGGCTCGTCTAAAAGCAGTATCTCCGGCTGCTGGGCAAGCGCCTTTGCGATGATCACCCTCTGTTTTTCCCCTCCGCTGAGCTCATCGATCGGTCGGGCTGCAAGGGAAAGCGTGCCCGTTATTTCCATGGCTCTCCTTGCGATATCGATATCCCCTGACGATTCCCAGGAGAATCTATTCAGCCACGGGGTGCGCCCCATCAAAACAACATCGAAAACACTGAAAGGGAAACTGAAAGCAGGGCTCTGGGGTACAACGCCGATATGCCTTGCGACCTCCTTTCTATCCATCTCCAGGATATTCCTTCCATCGATCAGAACCGTACCCATTTCCGGTTCCAGGGTCATATTGATGCACCTGAGGAGTGTGGTCTTCCCCGAACCGTTCGGGCCTATGATGCCCAGCACCTCTCCTTTCTTCAGCTCGAAGCCGACATCTTTTAGCGCCTTAATGCTGTCATAATAGAAAGTTATGCCCCTGACTGTGAGATTTATATTACCACCCCACCCTCTTTTTTCTTCGCAGGAGAAAAAGGAAAAACGGTGCACCGAAGGAAGCTGTGATTATTCCCACAGGCAACTCGGTGGGCTCTATCATAGACCTTGCTAGGGTATCCGTCCATATAAGGAAGATCGCACCCACGAGACAGGACGAAGGTAACAAGATCCTATGGTCCGGACCAACGATGAGCCTCATTATATGCGGGATTATGAGACCGACAAAACCGATGATGCCGCTCACCGACACGGCGGCCGCGGTGATCAAAGAGGAGAACACAAGCACTTTTTTTTTTCACCTTTTCCACATCCACCCCCAGGTCAAGGGCGTGCTCTTCCCCCATGAGCATGAGGTTCAGTTCCCTGCTGTAAAACAAGATGACCGCGATCCCGAGGATTATCAACGGGAAAACCGTAAAGACCTTATCCCAACTGCTTGTCCAGAGCCCTCCCATCAGCCAGAACACGATAGTACGCAGCTCATCCCCCGCGAGGTATTTCATTAAGGAGACCTGGGCGCTGAAAAAAGTCATGACCGCGATCCCGGCGAGGAGAAGGGTTTCCATGGGAACGCGTCTGTTCACCCGTGCGGTGAGGTAGGCAAGGGATATCGCGACAAGGGCGAACACGAACGCCATCAGTTGAATCGAGATGCCGGCAACCCCATAATTCGCTCTTAATATGATGCCGAGTGACGCACCAAAAGCCGCTCCAGAGGACACGCCAAGGATGTAAGGAGATGCCATGGGGTTCCTGAACAGTCCCTGCATCGCGCAGCCCGCCACAGCAAGCGCGGAGCCAACCAATGCCCCTAAGAGGATGCGAGGGAGCCGCACATCCATTACAATGGTCTCGTCCGTATCCGACCAGGAACCAGGCAGATGAAACAGTATCTTCAGAACCGTGGTCCCGGGGATGTCAACAGGGCCTATTGTTACAGCAAGGATCACGGTCAGGATAAACCCGAGAAATAAAAATATCAGTATCATTGCCCATCTCAGGCGCTGCTTGGTGTGCAGTTCCTCGATGTCTATTTTGGTTATCTTTCCAGGGAACTCGATTTCTTTATTCATTCACTCCCATCTCTTCATCAGATTCTCCGCAATAGTTCGATTGTGCCCGGCCTTGCCGTTGGAGGATAGGCCGTTTGCAGATGCAGGATCATCTTGAGCCTCCGTAACACTTTTTTTGTTTTCGTGTTACGCCTTTCTTGTAATATATATGTCTTTGTTCGGCCGCCGAAATATTAGGGAATAGCCTCCAGATTCATTTATTCCTTGCATAATGCAGCCCAATGATCTCCCGAACCACCTTCGCTCCCAAGAGAGCGGTAATCCCCTTATCATACAACGGATTTACCTCCACAAGGTCCATCCCGCAAAGATAAGGTGCTACAGCCGTTACGATGTCCATAACCTCGAAATAGCTCAATCCCCCTGCCTCGGGATTCCCCACCCCCGGTGCCTCCGAGGGATCGAAGGCATCCATGTCGATGCTCAGGTAAAGTTTGGTACATCCGGAGGAAAGAAGTCTGTCTGTCACCTCCTTACCAACTGCGTCCCCGCCCTTTTCCCTCACATCCCTTGTGGTGTAATACCTGAACTTTCCCTTATCCATCAGGGGTGCCAGATAATCCGCCTCATCTTTTGAATAGGAGCGAACCCCGATGGGAATAATATTCTCCACACCCACGATATCCGCGGATCTCCGGGCGGCACAGGAGTGTGAGAATTCGATACCAAGATACTCGTTTCTCATGTCCATGTGTGCATCCAGGTACACAATACCAAGTCTCTCCCCGAGTTTTTCAGTCCTTTCACTCAGGAACTCGAGAACGCCCGGGGTGAGGGAATGTTCACCTCCCAGGAATATCGGGAAGATATCCGGATACCGGGAATGTAGTGTTTCGAGCTCCATCCCGAGGATCGCCCTCATTTCCTCCACGGTTCCGGCTTCTTCCATGTCTCCGGCATCGAAAAGCTGGAGGTCCGCAAGGTCCACACCCAATTCCGGGAGATAACTCTCGAAGTTGTAGCTCGCCTCCCTTACTGCATCCGGGCCTTTTCTTGAGCCCGAGCGAAAGGAAGAAGTGCCGTCAAAGGGGATCCCTGCAATAAGATAGGCAAAACCCCCATCCCTTTTCTCAGAGAGCGGCAGGGAATCCGCAAAGGCCTTCTGGATCATTGAATCTCACTGTGATGGTTTCATTACACCCTGGTGATCTTCTTTCTTCCAAGGGCCTCGAGATAGTTGATCTCCTTCCCGGGCTTCAGGCCATCCCTGAACTCATCCGGGATCGGGAGGGTGAATGTCCCATAGGTCTCCATGTCCATGAGCTGGACCTCTTTCCCCATGATAGCGAGCACCTGCGCCTGTCTCTTGTCGATCATCGGCACCTGGACCTTGTGCTTCACAGGATGGACAATGCTCCGTTTCTGCCCATCGAAGATCCCGATAGCCTCGATCCTGGCCTTGGCCTCGCCGTGCTTCCCTGGTTTGGAGGTGGAGATGCCCATGATCCTGCACGGTTCATCGTCGATGATGAGATACCTGTTAATCCTCAGTTCCCTTACTTCAGCAATGGTTTTCGACATAGTAATCGCCCTGAGGAAACGAACGATATTTATATAATTAATGTCCTGCATAAAATTGTGATCTTTTACATCTTCACGCCCGCATCAGGAGGGAGAAATTGAAAAGGACCGCAGACCTACCCCTTCATGGGGGAAAGGCCCCGCCATGGCTGTTCAAACGAATGGTTGCCTTAGCGAAAGGGATAACCGAGGTTATGGTCTACGAGTATGGACAGAAGAGTTTTCTGGAAAGGATATCAGACCCATTCTGGTTCCAGTCGCTATCCTGTGTACTGGGCTTTGACTGGCACTCCAGCGGGACCACCACGGTCACCACCGGAGCCCTTAAGGAGGCCATCGATCCGGCAGAGTTGGGGATAGCTGTAGCGGGAGGGAAAGGGAAGGCATCATTGAAAACGCCCTTGGAAATACTCGGGCTTGGGAATAATCTTGGTCTGAATGATAGTAAATTATTGGAGTTCCAGAGGATATCCAGGCTCTCTGCCAAGGTGGACAATGCGCTGGTCCAGGATTCCTTCAAGCTCTATCACCACACCTTTTTCCTCACAGAGAAAGGGGACTGGGCCGTAATACGGCAGGGTATGAATTTCCCCTACGCACGCCGCTATCACTGGTTCGATGCGCCCGAGCTCATCAACGAGCCGCATAAAGCGATACTTGGCCACCGGTTCTCTGACCCTGTGCTGAACCTTACTGCGGAGGAAAGCAGAAAGAATCGCAGCATGGAACTCGAGCTTGTGAAAGAGGGACCCCAACGCCTCGAAAGGCTCTACAACGAGGTTGACGGACTCGTGGGAAAAAGAGGTAAAGCAAGAAGAGAAGGGCAGACCACACTGGACGCCTGGGGAGCGGGTGAAAGGGAAGTCGGAATGGATCCCGGGCTGTCACCGAAGGCGGTGGAGAGACTCAAGCAGGTTGATCATAGGCTGATGATGCCGATGCATATCAACTGGGATGCGGTTCGGGAGGCATACGAGTTCGCTCCCTCGAACTACGAGGAACTGATAGCCATCAAGGGCATCGGCCCCTCCACAGTCCGAAGCCTTGCCTTGATTGGCGAGCTCATCTATGGAACCGAGGCATCCTGGAGGGACCCGGTAAAGTTCTCGTTTGCAGTGGGTGGAAAGGACGGCGTCCCATACCCGGTTGACAGGAGGACCATGGACGAATCGATCGAGATAATCGGGCAGGGCATCCAGAAGGCGAAGGCCGGGGACAAGGATAAGCTGAGGGCACTGCAGAGGCTTAGGCGCTTTGTTCCGAAGGACAGATGAGAGAAGGTCGTAGATATCCATCTGGTCCGGTTTGGTGGGGAGTATGTCGTAAGTCTGTGATTAAGAAATAAAACATATTTGACCTATCACCAAACATAATCGCCCCATGCAAACACCAAACGCTAATATTTTCGATTCCAATCTGGGGGGATTGGATGGAAA
>DAOVMN010000063.1 GCA_030630685.1 Thermoplasmata archaeon
ATACGTTTCTTTTGCCTTTTCAGGCACATCAAGCGGTACTTTTACTTCCATTTCAATCGCCTTCAATGTTTTAGTCTATAGGACCGTGAGAAATTTAATTGCAATTGCTATATAAAGGTTTCTGGATGGAGCTTTTTTGATCCTTTTTCTCGGCCAGGGCTGTAAAAACAGATAAATAAAACAACCATCTCCTCGAATCCGTGATCATGTGTACGATGTAGCGGTAATTGGCGCTGGTCCAGCCGGTTCCATGGCGGCCTGGAAGATCGCTGAGAAAGGCCATCAGGTATTGATCCTGGACAGGCGAAAACAGGTCGGCCACCCGATCCAATGCGGGGAGGGGCTCAGCAGGTATGCCATCGAATCGAACGGCCTCAAACCCGATGCGAGCTGGATAAAGCAGGAAACAAAAGGGGCCCGGATAATCGTCCCGAACGGAAAACATGTGCTTGTAAAGGGGGAAGGTTACTCCATCGACAGAGGGATTTTTGACAGGCACATTGCAAAACTGGCTCGGGATGCTGGAGCGGAACTCCGGCTCGAAACTCGGGTTACTGGAATCGAGAAAAATGAGGATAACAAGGGCCTTTATTATGTTATTCGCACCTCAAAAGGGGATCACGAGGCCAGATACGTGATAGGAGCGGACGGGCCGCATTCCATTGTTGCCAAATGGGCTGGGATCGCTTTCGAGATAGAGAACGTGGTTGGGTATCAGTACAAATTCGATGCGGGCTATGTTGAAGAGAACATCCACTATGACTTCCAGGGAAGGAATCTACTCGATGGTGAATGGCTGGACTTCCATTACGCCAGCCGCTTCCCTGACGGCTATGTCTGGGTCTTCCCGAGAGGAAATGAGTACAATATCGGCATCTGCGGGCCGGGCGGCCTGAAAGAAAGATTAGACGCCTATTGCAGGGAAATGGGTCTTAACCCGGAAAAAAAGATGGAGATCAACGCAGGCCAGATACCGAGGGGTACCATCATCCCCGAGTTCGTGAGGGACAACGTGCTCATCGTGGGTGATGCCGCAGGGCTCACCAACCCCATAACCAAAGGTGGGATCCATGCCGCCCTGTTTTCAGCAAGACAAGCGGGTCTTGTCCTATCGGAAGCTCTTGAAGAAAATGACCCGGAAATTGCAAAGAGATATGATCATATTATGAGAGACTCCCCATTCACCGATCCGGTGATGATGAAATACGGCAAACTCATTTATAGCTTGACCGATGAGGCCGCAAATTTCATAGGGGACCTGCTTGACGGCAGAAATTACAATGAGCTTTCCTGCCCTGTCGCTGCGGTGAAGTTGTTGAAGAGGCCCAAACTCCTTCCCTTTATCCCAAGGTTTCTAAGGATTATCAAGGCCCTGAATATCTCCTCGAAATACGGATGGTAAGGATTATGTCCCTTCAGGAGAAAGCCCATGAATTAGCCCGCCTTCTTTTGAAAGGGTTTGAGGAGGAAATCAGGGATACCAGGGAACAAAATAAGGCGATCTTGTTTTCCGGCGGCCTGGATTCCGCGATTGTGGCTCGAGTATCCAAGATGGTGCTTGGTTGGGAGGACACAACGCTTTACACCCTTGGCGTTGAAGGCTCTAAGGACGTCAGGAATGCAATGGAAGGATTGGCGTTCATCGATCTACCCTGGAAGGGCATAATAGTTACAGAAGGGGACATCCTGAAAGGAGCCAATTCCCTTCTTTCCCTGGTCCAAGACCTCGACTTTCTGGAGCTTTCCTATGAACTCCCACTTTTCCTGGGAGCAGGGATCGCCGAGGGGGAAGTGGTCCTTACCGGCCAGGGGGCCGATGAGCTTTTCGGGGGGTATGCCCGTTACAGGGAAGTGGAAGACCCCCTGCCATTGATGGAGAAAGACAGGGGAAGACTTCTCACCCGCACCCTGAGGAATGAAAAAAGGATCGCCTCGTCTCATGAGAAGGTCCTGGTCACACCTTTTCTGAATGATGGCATCGTGAAATTTGCCGCAAGTTTACAAAAAGATGAACTCATCGGGAAAGATGGGACCAATAAGGTCCTGCTTCGGGAGGCCGCAAGGGTCCTGGGGCTTCCCGAGCTGTTCTGCTCGCGCAGGAAACTCGATGTGCAGTATGGTTCGGGCATCTCGAGGGTACTAAAGGGGCTGAGAAAGAAAGGAGAACTGAGGATACCTTGAAGTAATGCTAAGAATAAACAGGAGAAAAAGATTTATTATCTTGAATGGCAAAGTGAACATTGGATTCCTATGACTAAGCAAAACCTTATCGAGCCTTTTAGACTCAAACGGCACTCGGAACTTCGTCCTCAACCGGAACTCGAACAAGTTCTCATTCACTCGGAACTTCGTTCCTCATGCCTTGACGATATCTACCACTTCGAGCGGCTTAAAATCTGCCTGCCGGGGGATGTGGACCCCACGACCCTCACCCCACAGCAAAAGGAGCATTTCGAGGGCATATACAACAATTGCAGGAAGAAAGCAAGAAAGGTCTTCAAGGCCATGGTAAAAGATAGATTCGAGGAGGAGCTCATGGACCTGTTGAAGCAAACGATCGAGGACTGCCTCCCCCAGAAGCCCGAACAGATGCACTGGGAGAACATAATGAAACACCAGCAGAATCGCCTCACAGAGATCTATTTTGCCTGCTGGGACAGGGGGTTCACCAAGAGCACGATAAAGAAATACTTCAGAAAATACCTCCTCACGGGTGTGGATGACTTCGATATCCTGAACGAGCCCTACGTTCCCGAGCACACAACCGTCCTGCATCCAACCGAGGAGCACCAGATGATGAAGGAATGGATCGAGGGAAAGCTCGCAGAGAAGGGATTCATCTCCCGCTCCGAGGACTTCGATGAGTTCCATGAGCTGTTCGGATACGCCAAAAGGACATTCAGCAAGAAGTTAGGGCTCTTCGGCCTGAAGTTCAATGGCAAGAAGTGGATCATGGAGATGAGGACCAGGGAGTGAGCATATACCCTACTCTATCCGTGCCAGACTGGTTTTTTCCTATCCCGATTCTGTCCTAGCGGGAAAGCTGCTCGGATCTTTGGAGCCTGACAACGGGGATTTTATAAGATCCAGGGTTGAAGGAAATGAACTCATCTCGGAAGCCGAGAGTGGGAGTGTTCTGGGAATGCGGGCAACCCTTGATGACTTCCTTGCCTGTCTTGGCACCTCGGAAAAGGTGATGTCTGAGAAGGAGACTCATTAAACTTATCAGTCGTCTGGTGAAACCATGAGCTGGAGTAGAATGGGCGGGAAAAAATAGAACACAGATGACGCTGATGCAACGGATAAACACAGATAAGGAATTATAAAATCTGAGAATATCCGTCAAAATCCGTGCAATCCGTGTTCCCTTATTTTTCAACTATAACAAAAACCTTGACAGTTTCCAACATTCTCCCCGAAAACTTTAAGATACACAAATGCATCCCTCTCTATTAAACCGGGTTTCAAGACCCTGAGAAGGAGCTGAAAAGGATGACAGCAAAAAACTCAGATAACAAAATGCCCACTAAGCGGCATGCCTTGATAGCACTTGTGACGATAGTCTTAGTGCTAAGCGCAAGTCTAACGTATTTTACCCTTGATAAGGGAGACGATGGAGGCGGTGGCAACGAGGAAACACCCGCGAGGATCCACGGCACGAGCCACACCGTGCCCAAGGATGACCCGTTCTTCAGTGTAGGGTGTGATTTCATCGTGATAAAAGCAGATGATCGCGATCCTGAATTGTTGGTTCTGTTCAATAATACCAGAATTTATATCGATACCAACAATGACCAGGTGTGGGATTATGACTACCTGGGAAATGCGTCTGATGAACTTACGATAGCAGATGTTGATTCTGGTGCGAGAATTCATACAGATAAGCCGGTTTGGTACAGGCAGTGTTTGAACTATTGGGACGTGTATAATCCGGGCTACTATAACTATGTTGCTTCCACATATATAACGGTACCACCAATAAACAATCTTCAATCAAGCTATTATGTGTATTCTGGTACTTGGTATGTGGTGGTCCCGGAGAATACTGTTGTGCATGTTGACAGTGGAAATAACGGAACAGTTGACCAAAATATCACCGCAGGGCCCTTAATAAGATACTCTTTAACGGTATCAAGTTTTGCGAAGGTTTACAGCAATAAGACATTCTATCTATATAGAGACAATACAATTGTTGCGCCGGCAGGTACGGATTTCTATCTCTGCACTGAGGACATAGCAAAGGTAATAATTACCTCGGACAACACAACGGTTGAGATTGACAACAACAATGATGGGACTTATGATGAGAGGTACAACTGGGATAAAGGGGTCAATGAAACTACCATCACCATCAAAGTTGGAGCTCATGTCAATTCCGATAAATCCATAAATATAATTCAGAGAAATTACCAGACTTCGCAGGTATCTTATTATAACCAATTAATCTCAGATGGTGACTCGCTCTCCTACCTTCAACCTTCCACCATGATGGCAAGCGATTATTTCTCTTTGAAAGGATATTATACATCAGGTAACAACTATCAGCATGGATACATAATAGGGTCATTCAGCAATACATCATATCATCAGGATAAATTAACTGAAAATGATCTTATTGGAAATGACAATGATGCCATTGGCGCAAACCAGATAGAACAAATCACAGACCTTCCCAAGCATGTCCATATATGGGGAAGCAAGCCTTTTTCTGGGTATTCCATGGCATTTAAATATGAGAGTTACAATTACCATTACACATTTTATCCGAATATCCCTGCATCATACATTTTTTCCACAATGGACCGCCATCCCAATGAACTCGGCTTGAATACAAGTACTACAATGGATGTTAGGGTGTTCAACCCAACTGCGGATACTAACATCACCAACATCTCGGTGAAGATCAAGTTCCCTGACAACTTCACCCTTTCCAATGGTACAAGCCTGAATGTGACCGTAAAGAAGATCTTCCTGCGCAACGATACGCTCATCACCTCGGACACCAAATCCATAACCCCCACACAATCCGGAGGGAACTACACCTTCACACTGAACAGCACAACATTCACGGATATCTTCGATTACATGGATGTATACAGGTACTACAAGATAACCTACAAGATAAAGACGCCCTCAACTGCTGGAAACTATGATTTTGCACCTGTAGAAGTGGGGTACGACGCAAGCACCTGGAAGCTTCCAGGCAATAACTAAACAAAGAGGTAGGTTTTTTTGAACCTATCCTCCGCTGTACCAGTGAATAACCATATCATAAGACCGGTTATTGGTGGATTGGTTGTTCTATTGCTTCTTCTCCCAGTGGGGATGGCCTCAGCCGACTTTGAACCAGAGATATCCTCTGAAGAGCACGAGACCTTATCACCTCCATCTCGCTTGAATGTCTCTGCACCTCTTATTAATGCGGAGAACCACAGCACAAGCTCCTCTGCCTCAATGATTCATGTGGCTGAGAATCTGACCATGGGTATAAGGCATACCGCCCTTTCCTCAACTTCAACTCTTAATACCGCTGATTCTCTCGTTCAGAGTGAATCTCATACCACCCTTTCCTCAAGCCATATCTTTTCAGCCAATCCCCCACTTTATCAAGAGATGAGGCACAACACCAGCTCTTCCGCCTCCATCTTTAACCTGACCGAATCCTATCTTACGGAAGCTTCCACAATATTAGGACATCATTCCACAAACTCCACTTCAGCCACGATAAACGTGTCTGCTCCACTTTCAGGCTGGGAGGATCACAGTAGCAATTCATCGAGGCAGACCATCAATGTTTCAAACCCACTTTCAGGCTGGGAGGATCACAGTAGCAATTCATCGAGGCAGACCATCAATGTTTCAAACCCGCTTTCAAGTTTGGGGCATCACACCACGAATTCAACATCTCAACCTTTTTATCTTTCTGTTTTAGTAAACCTTTCACTAACCTATAATTATACCACAGAAGTGCTCTACATAAACGCTACTGCCTGGTGTGCTCTTGATGGGAACCTCACAGAAAATAACACGAATAGCTCTACATACCAAATCCTCGGGACAAACATCTCTGGGAATCTGAGCTGGGATTCAGACCATTGGACAAATAATACAAACCTTTCCCCCTTGACCCCCGGGGTCTATACCGTAAAGGTTGTATTTGTGGATAACAATTCACACAGAGGCTTGAAATACGGTGAAGTTAATACCAACACAATTGACATAACCTGTAAAAATAACACCCATAACATCTATCAGAACTCAAAACCCAATTACACTATAACTATAAAGAACCTTGGAACCTCCCCGGACAGCTACAATCTTTCCCTGTCTTCGATTCCCTCACACTTTAACGCCTCCCTCAACAAAACTCAGATTTCACTAAACAGCGGCAATTCCACAACAGTCTTATTAACTGTCAAATCCCTCTCTAATTCAACAGTGGGTGAAACAGCCAATATCTCTGTGGAGGCAGTTTCCCAGAACAACTCAGATATGAAAAAATCATTACATACCCTCACAACTATAGTTGGCCCCTCCATCGAACTCACAGCAGATCCCCTCAACTTCACCACTCCAACCCCACTACTGCAGGAGAAGATTGAAAAATACCGTGACCCAAAATACAGCTACACTGGAGATAAGGTTTCTATCGGCACAATAGACAATGACAATATCTATGCAAGAATATATGATAACAAGGACGGCGGCGGTCCAGGCATCAGGGACATGTGGAACAAGAAGGAATATCCAAACTCCTCAGCAGACAAGCCCCATGATGTTATGTGGTACGGTGACTATGACTATGTGTGCGTAGATGGAAACTGGCAGCCTCAGGAATCCAACGGCACCATAATCAAGGTGAATGAAACCATCGTCATGGTGGTCTTCGACCACACCAACTACACCCTCTACAAGATATTTGAGGCCCTGCCAGACACGCCGATCATAAAGGTAATCTTCGAGATAGTGAACAAGGACAATGCCTCCCATAACTACACCCTCTATTACGCCAACGATTTCTGCAGGGGAGGTTCAGGAGGAAGCAAGTATGATCATCTCTATCTTTACAACAGCACCACTAAGATATCTACATCAGCCTGGTTCTCGATCTATGATACAACCGCTTTGGTTTCGGAACTCAATGTGGGTGGAACGGATGGAGAGGACTGGACCATGCTTGCCAATTTTGAGGCGGGAGCCCAGTTCTATGCAGGAAAATGGACAAATGCGGTCTACCGGAACTGGACCACAGGAGAGAATATCTCCTACGAGGACTGCTCAGTTGGTGTTAAGTTCCCGCTCGGTCAGGTGGAGACCAATGATTATAGTGATGTCATCTATTACATCGGGACAACCAACACTCATGAGAAGATTGACGATTTGATAGAGAGCTGTGTTACAACCAAAGGCTATGGAATCAGAGATATCTATGTAAAGGATGCATACAACAGATATTATGCTGGAACGAATATCACCATTAAGGTAGATACTCTTTCGGTAAAGGAGTCCATAAACGGCACACTAAAGTTGATAATCTCTGACAGTACGGGTAATGTATACCTCAACCAGACAACCAATGTCTCCATGGTGGTCAACCTCACCACTACCACCTCATTTAACTTCTCAGTACCTTACGAATACGGAAAGCGACTTGATGCTCATGTTTACCTCTACAACAGCACAGGGCATCTTATCTCGTATAAAGCAGAAAACTCATTGATCCGGGTATTCGGCATCCTTGCAAAGGTTCAAAATACAGGAGAGCTCACAGGCACATTCTCTGTTGAAGTAAATCCACAGTCTCCCATAATGGCAGAAATCTGCCTGCCCAGTAATATTACCTACTCGAACATCTCCCTGAATGCAGGAGAATCCATCTATATTCCAATCAATATTACCGTACCTTCCAATGCCTCTGTAGGAAAGTACAACATCACAATAACCGCCACATCGAATCAAGCAACAACGGTCTCAAAGAACATCACCTCTGTCCTTGTAGTCCCAAGAAAAGGTTTCACAACGGAACTCGAGGAAGGCTGGAACTTCGTTTCTTTCCCTCTTTACAATCAAACGATGAATGCCTCATCTTTAGCAGCCCTCATTGGAACCAACAATGTGAGCATAATCAAGATGTTCAACGAGACATCTGGAAATTATAGCATCTACAACGTAAGTACCAGCGGTCCAGATAACTTCTCTATTATCCCAACAAGGGGCTACTGGGTTCATTGCACAAACACAACTACAATAGTGATCAATGGCAGCTATACTGTTAACGTCAATGAAAGTCTTGATGCAGGCTGGCATTTAATGGGCTGGTCAGTTTCAGATTCCATCAAAGCCTCAGATATTCCAAACTGCCTGAACGCTTCGACGAATGCGACCATCGTGATAACAGGATACAATCAAACAACAGGTGGATATCACTCGTATATCGTAGGATTCAGTGAAGACGAATATGACTTCCAGATTTCAATGGGCGATGCCTTCTGGCTTTATGTTGATTGTGATGTGAGCTTTGAGGTTGGGGGTTGATGAATGAAAAAAAATTCTAATGCTATTCCCCCCAATGAAACATCCATCACCCACCAATTCTCTCATGATGATGGAATTACCATTTCTCTTCAGAGTTTGATAACCAAGGATATAAAATTCCACAATGAAGGATTTACTGATGGGAACGGACTCACTAACGGAAATGGGCTCACTAATGGCAATGGAATAACTAATGGAAACGGACTTACAAACGGCAATGGCATTACTAACACGTCAACCCCAATGGGGTTGACTTTGAATGAGAGGCGAAGCCCCGAGTTCCGGATGACCTCGAAGAGGTCGTCAAGGCCCGAAACCCCTAACGGGTTTTCAGGCGGCAACGGGCTAACCAATGGAAACGGCATTACCAACGGAAATGGAATTACCAATGGAAACGGCATTACCAACGGAAACGGCATTACCAACGGCAATGGCATTACTAATGGCAATGGGATTACTAACGGGAATGGGATTACTAATGGCAATGGAATAACTGACCTCAGAAGTGTTCACTCTTTTGCAGTTCAACGTCCAATCTCCTCGTTCCTCTCCAAGAAAAGACCTAAGGTGATTGCTCTCACCATTACTGGACTGGTGTTACTCTCCTTAATTTGGGTTTATCTCAATTTCCAGCAAACGGATGGAATCGATATTGATGGTAAATTCTCG
>DAOVMN010000164.1 GCA_030630685.1 Thermoplasmata archaeon
ATACGCTTCAAATATTGGTGCTATGGGAACAAAAAGAATTGTAGAATCTATTCTGTCCCCATACAAATCTACAATTTGGAGGTATGCTGGATAGTAAAACGCAAAACTTCAGTAATTAAGAATGTGCTTATTACTTTCGAATATTTCTTTTTTTTACACTGATAAATTAAATTGACACATGCAAAGGGAACAATACCAAATAAAATAAAAACAGCTGAAAGCAGATGCATTTTATAATGGAGACTGACCGGAGTAATGCTATTTATCCTAATAATAAGATATAATCCAATTACAAATGGCATTAAAAAATTAAAAGTATAAAGGGTAAATTTTTTTGGTTTTGTATCCCACCATTCATGTATGTATATGATCAGCATTAGTGGTGTTGCAAATACCATAAAACCCCAAAAAAGTGCATATATAGGATAAAGCAGGGCTGTAAACACACCAAAAATAATCCAAAAATATTTATCGGGTAATACTAGCGGATGAACACCTAACAACAGGGAAATAATACAAATCACAATATAAATTCCCCACATAATCATCAATGATCCATTTCTTCTTTTTTCTGATTCATTTTTCTTCATATTATAATAAAAAAATATTTGGAGGATTGGTGCTAAAATGAAAGGAATTATTTCAAATAAATAAATGAAAAATATCTCGTTTAAAAATACGTATTGTAATAACATTCAATCATTCTCCACAAACATTTTTACAACATTGAAAGGTAAAATATTTTCCCATTCTCTCAAAATTTAAAGGCAACATTGCTAAATAATTTTCTCCCTCCATGATTTCATATAACATGTTATATCCGAACTCATGTTCATATATCCTTACATTTTAGTGTTATATCTGAAGTATACTTCGCATATACTTGCCTTTAGTAGAACCTCCATGATTTCATTTCCTGTTTCTAATTGCTGCATTCTTTTTTGTCTATCTTTCACCATGATTAATTTCTGTCCCATTTCGAGTTCACCGCCCCTTGATACTCCTTCTCACATTTATCCTTACTGGTACCCGCCGTGAGGTTTCATAGAGAGTTCGCCATCTCAATTTTTGCGGCGGGCGCCACCATCTGTATTTCTTCACCTTTTTCCCTCCACCCGTCAAACCTAACCACTTCTAAGAAATCCGCGTTTATCCGCCGCCTTATCCGTGTCCATCAGCGGTCTATCTCCTCCGCCCACCCTACCTCATAAACAATAAATATCAGGTCTCGGGTGTAAAACAGGCCGGACTCCGGCAGGAAGTGATCTTTTGCTTTGTAACACATGTACATTAAGACAGATCTGTAAATTCTATGATTTTCTTTTGAAGAACGACCTCGAGAGAAGGATAAATATCGACAAATGCGGTTTCTTTTTGCTTGCTCCCGCAAGCGTCGAGATCGAATCAACCGAAGGGGAAACCGAAGAGGAACTTCCGGCAGAAAAAGAGGTTGTAGCCGAGGGCCCCTCCCCCGAGGGCGTGGAGGAGACTCCCGAACGACGCATCTCGGAGTGCCTCATCGTGACCCACGGCGACCTGGACGGTGTCCTTTCCGCGGTGGCCCTCATCCAGAAAGAAGAACTTCACGGTGTAAAAACTCTCTTTACCACACCGGGAGATGTGAACAATATCTTCAACCTCGTGAACATAGAGGAGTACAAATATGTTTACGTATGCGACATCGCCCCGAACAACAAGAATCTGCAGCGTACCAATTATTTCATCGAGAGGCTCGGCGACAGACTCGTGACCTGGTATGACCACCACAATGGATGGGACACCTTCAAGGCCAGGTACCTTAAATACAATTTCAATCTTTTAGAACTCGGCTTCGTGATCGACGAAGAGGCGGACTCCTGTGCCGAGCTCATCACCGAGGATCCGTTCATGGTCGAGATGGCCCGGACCGCTGATACCGGCGGCGTGGACTTCGAGAACGACCTGGGTTACATCCTGAACACAGCCATCAAGGACGCCCCAAGGGATTTTATCGTCAAGTACAACGCACTGAGGTTCCTGCTCCTTTACCTGAAAGAGGGGGATGACGCAAGGAACACAGCCCTGTTCGGGGACCTGAAAAGGCATAGCGAGCACTACTCCCTGAGGATCTCCAACACCGAGAAGGTGATAGACGGAGGCGAGATCAAGGGAAACACCTATGTCATGCACAGCTACCGTGACGAGATAGACTTCACCTATGCCCTTATGGAAGGGTACAAAAAAGCGCCCTTTGCCGTAATCCTTACCCGGAGGGCAACCGGAACCGAATGCGGGGCCTGCCACACAATAGCTCCACCCATCACTCCGGAGGGCGCCTGCGGGGTATGCGGCTCAAAGCTCTTGGACCCACACATCGAGATGAACATAATCATTGGTACCAACACCGGCATCAATCTCTTGAGGATCTTCGAGCTGGAGTCCGGGCAGCCCTTCAGGGTAACGATTCAGGATGACGACCTCGACAAAGTGGTCGAGATGCTCAACCAGGTAAACGTGTGAGGGGGAATGCCGACGGGAAAAATAAGGATCCTTGACGAAGCCACAGTCAACCAGATCGCTGCCGGGGAGGTGGTGGAGCGGCCCGCCTCGGTTGTCAAGGAGCTCGTGGAGAACTCCATCGATGCAGGAGCCGCCCGGATATTCATCTCGCTCAAGGAGGGAGGAAAGGCCCTCGTTCAGGTGAAGGACAACGGCTGCGGAATGACCAGGGATGACGCATTATTAGCGTTTGAGAAGCATGCCACGAGCAAGATCGAGGGGATCGACGACCTGCTCACAATCCAGAGCCTTGGCTTCAGGGGTGAGGCCCTCTCGAGCATCGCCTCGGTTTCCCAGGTATGCCTTGTTACAAGGGCTGCCCCTGGTACACTGGACTCCGAGGATTTCACAGGCACCAGGATGGTGATCGATGGTGGGGAGCTCAAGAAGGTGGAGGAAGTAGGCTGTCCCGCTGGAACCACTGTCACAGTGGAGAACCTCTTCTTCAATGTCCCGGCGCGATTGAAATACCTCAAAAGCACGCGCACCGAACTCAACCGGATCCTAAAGGTCGTTACCGCACGGGCCTTGGCCTGTCCAGAGATATTCTTCGAGCTAAACCATGATGGAAGACGCCTCCTCCTTTCCCCTGGCTCGGGGAATCTGCTCGAGACCGTTTCTTCCATGGTTGGGAAAACCGCGGCACGGGAGATGGTGGAGCTGAACTATGCCGGTCCAAGGGCCGAGGTTAGGGGCCTTGTTTCCAGGCCTTCCCATACCCGCGCCAACCAGAAACAGATATTCCTTTTCATCAATCGAAGACCGGTGCGCTCTCCGCATATCATCCGCGCGATTCGCGAGGGCTACGGCAACCTCCTTCCCCCGGTGAGGCATCCTGTCGGGGTCCTGAAGATATTCCTCGATCCAAAGGAGATGGACGTGAACATCCACCCGACCAAGAACGAGGTAAAGTTCCAGTATCCGGATGATGTGTTCTTCAGCGTTGTCAATGCGGTGAAGTACGCCCTGGGAGGGAAGGACCTCAGCCCGAAAGCCATCCCAGGCAAAGCACCCGTGAAAGGACGAAGGAAAAGATGGGAAAAGGCATTATTCGCTCCCAGACCCACTGAAGAGCGAGTAAAGGTGGCAGAGGATGGTGCGGCCTACTCACCTTTGCGACCCCCTGCAATCACCCAACCCACTCCCACCCTTGTTAAAGAAAAACAGGCCAGGATCGATGCCCATGCCAGGGAAAGGAGCCTGTCCGAATTAACACGGAAACTGGAAACAAAAGAGCGGTTCGTGGAAAGCTCGCTTCCGGCAATGAGGCCGATCGGGCAGGTGAACAAGCTTTTCATAATCGTGGAAACACCGGACGGGATGGCAATAATCGACCAGCACGCTGCACACGAGAAGGTGCTGTACGAGAGGTTCAAAAAGGATTACAGGGAGGAGCCGGTGAAGAGCCAGCGTCTCATCGAGCCCTTTTCCCTTGAACTTGCCCCGGAGGAACAGGAGGCAGTTCGAGCGTATCAAACATTGCTGGGATACCTTGGGTTCGAGATCGAGGCCTTCGGAGGGAACACCTTCATTGTGAGGACGGTGCCCGTTGTCCTGGGGAAGCTTGCCACACCCGAGACGGTCTACGACATCATCGATGAGCTTGTGGCATCTGGGAAAGTAAAAAGCTTGGAGGAGCGTAAGGACGACATGCTCAAGCTCCTGGCCTGCCATTCCGCAATCCGGGCAGGGGATGAACTGAATATGCCGAGGATCGAGGAGCTGCTTCTGGAGATGTACTCCTTGGAGAATCCCTTCACCTGCCCGCACGGGAGGCCCACGATCATCCAGGTGCCGAAGAAGGAGCTTGAGAGGAGGTTCAAGAGGACGGGATTTTGAGATTTCGGTGATTGATGGCTGGCGGGTGCATTCCCATTTTATGGGTAATTGAGAATCTCATTAACAACCGGAACTTTGTGATGAGAATGGAATTCTAACTGCCTTATCCGTCTGGATTGTAGAACGCGGATGACGCGGATCACACGGATAAACACGGATCAATAAGAAATCCGCGGGAATCCGCCAAATCCGTGTCATCCGCGTGCAGAATTCAAGCAGCAAAGGACGATACGAGATTGCTCTGCTGGAGAATACCAATAAATCTGGAATGCGCCCATGGCTGGCAAATTTTATTAAGCCATAGCTAATGGCCATATTCAATGCCCTGCGCATCCTGTGGAAAGAAGAGCAAATTCGAAAGATTCACGCAGTACTTCTGTATGTGGTGCGGAGTTCTCCTGTGCAGGAGATGCGTGAGTACAAAGGAACCTT
The DNA here is from genome assembly GCA_030630685.1 of Thermoplasmata archaeon. Lineage (GTDB taxonomy): Archaea > Thermoplasmatota > DAOVMN01 > DAOVMN01 > DAOVMN01 > DAOVMN01. The sequence continues at coordinate 4,810 of DAOVMN010000164.1, forward strand.
CAAGATACAAACTGATAAGATTGCTTTCAAATAGAAGAATGACATGCCCGAAATGTCACCATAGAGTTCAATATCCCCACATTTTGCTCAATATTTTCGCTATTGTTATTGCTGTCCCATTTTTTCTCTCGTTTGTCACCATGACCATTCAAAGTCTGGAGGAGGAACTTGAATGGGATGAAATGGACACCGTACCCTTTGAGGAGACCGAGGATGGTGAATACGTAAAGATACTCGGCAGGATAAATTCCACTCAGGACGTTGTATTAGAAAGGCAGAAATATGAAAATGGAGCAACATATTGGAACGTCACGGACTTCAACCTTACCTATCAAAATCATTCTATCTTTGTGGACATGAGCGATTATGATTCGATCATCTGGAATAACTCTTTTAAGCGCTACAGAAATGGCGATCTCATCTATGTTGTCGGGACCATATATTTCGAAGGGGAAAACCGGGGTATCCACGCGGAGACCATTGTGTATGATTCCGAGGTTTATTCGGATATGTTCGATAGTTTCTATGTTGCCTTCATGGTTATCGTAGCAGTGTTTTGTGTCATGCTTGGTGTAGTCCTCTCGATGATATTACCTCGCTTGATCTTTCCAAAAAGGAGGACAAACATCGATTTTCCAAAATCTAACGTGCCGGATCACAGTCCACCGGAATATCTCAGCATACCAAGAAGCAGGATTCAAATTGTGATGAACACTCTAACTTATCTTTGTTGGATATTATTTATCGCCTCGATTCTTGCCTGGATAATCACGCTCTGTGCCTTATTCAATCTCATTGATTTCGATGTTGATCTGAATTCTGTTTTCTACCTTTTTATTGCCTCATTGATCAACAGCATCATATTGGCATTTGTATTATCCTCCTATCCAAATTTCCTCGAGAGCGTACTTCCCGCAAGGGACGGAC
>DAOVMN010000206.1 GCA_030630685.1 Thermoplasmata archaeon
AAGAATACAAGCGAGGCACGGCCCCATGAGGAGCTAAGCTTTGAGCTCGAGGTGGAGAACCAGGGTAATGTCAAAGATACCCTCATCCCTGAACTCTTTGGGTATTCCATTGATGAATATGAGTTCAATATCTCCTATGCAGTGCTGGATATCGGAGAATCCGCACTCTTCACCCTTAACCTCACCATGCCCCACCTGCCCGCAGGGGACTCCATCAATCTCAGTGTGGGAGACGAACACACCTCAAACGCATGGCTGACCCTCACGTCACTAAGGTACTATTCCATCGAGTGCACCTGCCCCCGGGAAAGGGCGGGGAAGCCTGGTGAGACAATATCCATTCCACTCACCATAACCAACACCGGGAACCTTCAGGAGAACATAACCATAACCCCGTGGAGCCCAAGGAGCGGACTCGATGTGACGGGCGGGTATGTCCTGCTCGATATGGGGGATCCGTATGAGCTATTCCTTGAGGTCACCTTGCCCTCCAATGCCCTGAACCAGGAGGTCATTCCCCTACACATAAACCTCACCACCGGGGAGGACTTCCACCTGAACATCACCGTGAATATCACAATAACAGAGGTGCGCAATATCGATCTCACGATCCTAAATACGATTATTATCCCTGAGACCGATTTCACGATCTACCATTACCGTATCGAGGCTGAGAACACGGGCAACGGAAGGAATACCTTCTATTTCAAGGCTGAAGGTGACTATCCGCATTACATCGTTCTGCCAGAACCTATTACCCTGAACGCAACTGAGAAGCAAGAGATCACTGCCGAGATAATTGTCCCGATCAACAGAACAGGGGTGGTGGATAACTACCTTGTACCAACGGACGCTGAAAGGGAGTTCGGAGGCCTCAACCTCAGGATTCGGTCATACTCCCCGAGCCTGATAACCGATGTGCAGACGTATCAGGAAGGGGAGATGTACATCTTCAATATCTCTGTAATGAACAACGGAACAAGATTCGAACGTTTGGCCTTAGTAACAGGTTTGCCAGGAGAGATGTGGGATGGTGGTACCGCTAAGGGTATTATCGAGCTCATGCCAGGTGAAAATGAAAGCTTCGAGCTCGAGGTCACCACCCCGAACTCCAGGGAGTACTGGGGGGGTGAGCTCTCTATCACCCTTAATTCGGTGTGAGGGAGATACCTGAAGCTCTCCCTTCATAAACCACCAATACCCGTCCTGGGTACAAACTTACCGGGTGAGATAACATTCGAGGATACCCTTATGTTCACAGGGACCCAGTCCTACTGGAATATCGTTGATTACCTCTGGGACTTTGGAGACGGCACGCATGATACCGGAGTCACTGTGGAGTATCGCTATAGAAAAGCAGGGGAGTTCACCCTAACCCTGACCGTGGTGGACGATATCGGGTTCACCGCCTCCAAGACCCTTGACATCGAAGTGGTGAATCAGAATCCTATACCGATAATCATTGCAAACCCTAGGAATAGGACAGTGGAGGTTGGAGTGCCCATCAAACTGGATGCGACCCATTCTATTGACAGGGACGGGGATATTGTGAGGTACCTCTGGGACTTTGGGGATTTCACAGGCGAGGGAAACTGGCCGGTAGAGGAGCACAGCTATTCTCTCGAGGGAGACTACGAGGTTGAACTGAGTGTGTGGGATAATTTCGGAGTTGTCGTTAATACCACAATAACCGTCCATGTGATCCCAAAGACCGAAAAACCCGGGGACACCTCCCAGCAGATAGAGGAGAAAACCAAAACCGATCCGCTCTCCTACCTGCCCGCCGTGTTAACTGTGGTGATCGTATTGGCAGGAGCCGCATTGGTATTCCACAAGAAGAGCTTCATCCGGCACATAAAAGAGAAGATTGCAGAGGAGCAAAAGAAGCTAAAAGAGAGGAAAGTAGAGGTGGTGGAATCGCCGGAGATTGCGGGTGAGAAAGCAGAGGTATTGCAGGGAAAGGGTGAAAAAGAACCGGAGAGAGGTGAAACGGAACAGGAGAAGAAGCTCTAAGTTGGGCGAAGGAATTTATCGAAGGGATAAGGGTCCACCTTAAAGATCGGATCTCGATGTGAGACAAATAGATAACCCTACCTCTCCCTGACCACCATGTAATCCACAAGGTCGTGCAGCAAATCCCTGTAATGGGAATCCGGAACCTTGGAATCCAGGATTCCCTTTGCCTTTTCTGCATATTCCCTTGCCATCCGTGTGGCTAAATCAATGCTCCCGATATCCTTGAGGACCTCGATACACGCCTGCACATCCTCCTGGGGAGCATCCTCACACCCGTACACCCTGTCCAGGATATCAAGCTGCTCCCTTGTTCCATGAATCCTGGCGTGTATGACCATGATGGTGTGCTTCCCTTTCTTCAGGTCGCTTCCCACGGGCTTGCCAAGCTTCTTCTCGTTGCCTATGATATCCAGCACGTCATCCCGGACCTGGAAGCCGATCCCAACGGTCTTGCCGAACTCCGCCATGGCCTCCACGGTCCCGGGATCGCAGCCTGAAATGATCGCTCCGCCTTTAGCGGCGGCCTGGAACATCACCGCGGTCTTCTTCTCGATCATCTCGAGATACTCCGGTTGGGTCACCCTTTTCCTGCTCTCGAAACGGACATCTAATTGCTGGCCTTCAACAATACACCTTGACATCACTGCTACCTCTTTCACAAGCCTGACAACCATCTCAGGGGGAAGTTTCAGGCCGGTGAGCACCTCGAAGGACTTGGCAAAAAGGGCATCACCCGCGTTGATTGCCGTGGCCTCGTCATACTTCACATGGACTGTTGGTTTACCCCTTCTCTTATTGTCATTATCCATGATATCGTCATGGACCAGGGTGAAGTTATGCACAAGCTCGAGTGCGGTACCGAAATCCCTCGCGTGCTCTACATTCCCGTTAAAGGCTCTGGCGACAAGGATGCACATAATGGGCCTCAATCTCTTTCCCCTCAGCATCGGAAGATAGCGTGTGGCCTCATAGAGGCTCTTGGGATGGGTATGATCCAGTTTTTTTCCAATCACCTCCCGGATCTCCTCTGCGGTATTGCCTATGAATGTCTCAAGTTCTGTCCTTGACGAGCCTTCGGCTCGTCCGGCCGTCGGAACTTTCAGTTCTTCCCGCCTTGCCAGCACTTTGTGCTGACCGGCACTCACACCCTTCGGGTGCTCATGCCTTGACGAGTCCTTCGGACTCATCCGGTACTCAGCACTTCGTGCTTCATGCATCCTGCCGTTCCTCGTAGACTTTACCGTCATTTCCGGATCCCCCAATCCTTGATCCTGCCCGCTTCGATTAACCTCATATTTCGTAACTCATTGATGTTTCGGGCCCCTGTAAGGAACATTACTACCTTCAGCTCCTCGAGGATCAGCTCGATCTCCTTCACAACCGCCTCCGGGCTTTCCATTGCCGGGCTTAGAAGCTGGCAAGCAAAACCTCCTGCATCCGCTCCTACCGCAATGGCCCGGGCAAGGTCCAGTCCATTCCTGAGCCCACCGGTAGCGATTATCTGCAGCCCGACCCTCGCCAGCCTCACCGAAACGGGTGTGGGTATACCCCAGTTCCAGAATGTCCTCCCAAGTCTTTCCCTGAGCACGTCTCCTGCTTCCATCGCTCTATAGACCTCCACTGCGGAGAAGCTCGTTCCCCCTGCCCCACCCACATCGATGCCCCTCACACCTGCATCCTTGAGCCGGATTGCTGTTTTCCTGGACATCCCCGCACCTGTTTCCTTAGCCAGTATAGGAAGCTCGGAAGAAAGCTCGGTGATCGCTTCGATCACCCCTCTTGCCTTGAGGTCTCCCTCTGGCTGGGCAATCTCCTGGAGGTAGTTCAGATGAATCGCCAGGAGGTCGGCTCCCACCATCTCCATGGCCTGTTTTCCCGCCTCGATATCGATCGGCTTGTGTCCGCCACCCTGGGGGATGAGCTGCGGTGCACCGATGTTGGCATATACCAATGGGATTTCATAATCCAGTATCACGCTGTAGCTGTCCACAAGTTCAGGCTTTTCCAGGGCAGCCCTCTGGGAACCCACTCCCATACCGATCCCAAGCTCCTCCGCTGCAACTGCAAGATTCTCATTCACCGCCTTTCCGGATTCACAACCCCCTGTCATTCCCGATATGATGAAAGGGGCCTTGAGGCGTTTACCGAACACATCAATAGCGATATCGATATCCTCCATGTCGAAGCCCGGAACGGACTGATGAATGAACCGCAGGTCGTCCCAATAGTTGTAGCGCCCTGTCACATCCCTCTCAAGGCAGATCCTCAGATGTTCTTCCTTTCGGTTAACTATCATAGTTTTTCACCCCTTATCTTTGTGGAGATGGTCGGTCGGTCCATCGAGACATCCATGAGCCTTCCTTTCACACGACCGTTCACTAAGTATGTGTCCGTGCCTGTACACGCGATCCTCAGGGCACTTTCCATCTTGCCCCTCATGCCTCCTGTGATGTCCGCTACCCCATTACTGGTTTTTGAGCCTGCCGGTTCTAAAGCGAGTATATTCTCGAGCTCTTCGACTGTTAATTCTCGATAAAGCCTGGCTCCTTCCTCGTCCGGGGAGCGGTCAAAGAATCCGTTCACATCCAGCACAAACACGGCTTTATCCGGATGGAATTCGTGAGCAAGCCGCTCCATGATGGTATCCCCGGAGAGGATCGATACCCCGCGTGTCCGGTCAAGCACAACATCGCCAAAGGTTACGGGCACATTGCCAATTTCGAGAAAGCGCTTAAATATCCCGGTGTCAAACCCCCTGAGCTTTCCATCATCAAGTCTTGCGCAAATCGAGGGAGGCACGGGAACCGCGGGTATCCCCCTATAAATCAGGCTCTTGAGCAGGAGAAGGTTGAGTTCTCGAACATCCCTCTGGACTTTTGCGATATGCACAGCTAGTTC
>DAOVMN010000379.1 GCA_030630685.1 Thermoplasmata archaeon
CATAGATTTAAAGTCCCCACACATCTCTGAGATGTATGATGGATATTCTGCGATTGGTATTGGCATCCAAAATCCCCAATATATGGGTGGATCACAATCTTATCTATATATTGCGGTTTTCAAAACGCAAAAGTCCAGTTACTTGAAACAAACCTCTCATAAAACAATCCCATCGGATGCCGGACAGGTCATTCTCGCGAATAGCAGTTACATAACCATTGAAAATCTTAATCTGAGTAACGGGAGTGCAGGTATTCTTGTGGCCTACTCTAATAATATTACCATTGCTAACACAACATGTAATTCAAATTCGGTATACGGCATGTATATTAGCCATTCCGATTCAAACATTTTCTCGAATAACATCTGTGCCATGAATGATTGGCGTGGAATATATCTTTCCCAATCCAACCATAACACATTCTTAAACAACAGGTGTTATGGAAATCGGAATACTGGTATCATGCTCACCTCATCGAACCACAATTTATTTGATATTAATTCCTGCTCTTCGAATCTCTGGGATGGTATAGGCATCGACGGCGATCACAATATCCTATCAGAAAACATCTGCAACTCAAACAACTACAATGGTATCCTCCTCGGCGGTGACCACAATGTACTAAGAGAAAACATCTGTAACAGGAACAACTGGAGTGGCATTTATTTTTCTAACTCGGGGAAAAATATTGTTGAGAATAATACGTGTTCTTCAAATAATGACGATGGAATTTTGATTTTGTTTTCCCTCAGGGATAACATACTGTTGAATAACAACTGCACCTATAACAATCGAAATGGGATCCGGCTCTATCAGTGTTACTCGGAAATAACCATATCTCATAACGATTGCTCCAGCAATGGCAATGGCATTTATTTATATAATTCGGGCCGGGCCATGATTGATAATAACACATGCAATTCAAACCGTAAATTCGGCATATTTCTCAACTATTCTCTCGATTATACCATCACCTATAACAACTGTTCACTTAACAATATCAGCGGCATAGAAATTAAAAATTCAAGTTTTTTCAGTCGTGAAGGAAATCTTATTTCGTCCAACATCATATCCAATAACCCTGTAGGAATTCATTTGAATAGCTCCTGTAATTTCATTGCGGCTCATAATAATAAAATCTTTAACAACAGTTGCTTTGGCATCAAGGTCACGAACAGTGCTGAATCCCAATTGGACGCAAGGGGGAACTGGTGGGGCTATTCCACAGGACCTCAGCATCCAACACAAAATCCAAATGGTACAGGGGATAACGTCACTGAATCAGTGGATTTTACACCCTGGCTTGAAGCGTATGGAGACTTTTATCAACCTCAGGAAGAGATAGAAGAGGATAATGAAAAATATGAATGGAATGGCCATCCAGTCATCGAAAATACCTTGCTGATAATACTGCTTGGGTTATTTCTCTCCTTGGCTGTTGTTGTACTATTGCCAACCAAGTATCTCAGATAAACCAACCAAGTATTTCAGATAACACCCATCATCTCTAAGATTTAAGGGTAAATCCTCTTTGCCTTTTCCCTCTGCCGTATCCTATTCTCCTTGTTTTGCCTTTTACCTTTGCACCATCCTATTCCAATTCCAACTTCGGTCTCAAGGGGTTGAAATCCGTGGTCTTGTCCAACTTCATCATCAAGATCCCGGCGAATCCAAGGATAAGGAAGTAAAGCACGATGATCAGGTGAATCCCAAGCCCGGAGGCGATAGCCGTCTGTGTGGACACCCCGAGGGCCACGTAGGTTACTGTCCAGATGCTCTCGATCGTACCGAACCCTCCCACGCTGTGGATGGGGAGGATGGTGGTAATGACGATGATGCCGGAGGCAATGAATATCTTCCAGATGCTCAGATAGATGCTCATCTCCATGAGGAACAGGTAGGTCATGGTGGAGGCAAGAAACCAGATGGCGATGGAGATAAGGAACGAGAGAACAATGACATGTTTGGACTTGATGATCTTGAAGTTCTCCAGGGTTTCCCCGCTCTTTTCCAGGGCCATTCTCGTGTACTTTATGCGGTCGAGCCTTGTTTTGCTTGCCATATTCTCGATGAAGCTCAGGAACCTCTCGTTGTAGAACAGCAGAAGGATGATGAAGAGAAAGATCAGACCGAGAACCGCCCCAACCGCCATCAGGCAGCTTGTGACGAATACCGGAAGGTCCTTCACAACGAAGAAGGAGATTAAAAAGAGGAATGCGATACCGATGATATCGAAGATCCGGGCGATCATCAGGCTCGAGATGCCGTAGTTCAGTGGGAGCTTACCCTTTTCTTTGAGGAGGTAAACATAGCTGAGCTCTCCAAGCCTTGCAGGTATAACATTGTTGAATAAGTTGTGTATAAACAATATCTTAAGCAGTACCCTCACGGAAACCCTGCCCTCGAGGATTATGTTCAGCCTTATTGCCCTTAACACAAAGATGGCAACATAGAGCAGGAATCCAAGGACAAGATAAAGAGGGTTGATACTCCCAAGGGCGGCACCCAGGGCACCAATCTCAATCTGCGAAAGAAGAATCCCTAACAGGATTATTGTAATTAATCCCGCAGTGACTAATTTCTTGCTGTTTAGAGGCATCTAAACACCGGTTATTTCCTAATCATATAAAAGCTTTATGGGGCGATAGGCTAACTATCTAGGGACCATGTTACAGGTTAGCGAATAAGGAGTGAGGATATCTTTGATTTCAGAGCTCCGAATGAGCACGAAGTGCTCGTTAAGGGACTCGGAGACATAGTGAATAAGGAACTGAGATTTTGCGTTTGCGGCCAGACTTGGGAACACGGATGACGAGTGA
>DAOVMN010000241.1 GCA_030630685.1 Thermoplasmata archaeon
AGATCCTTGTGGATGCCCCCTTGGAGGAACTCGAGGGGAGTACCGGGGAGAATGTCATCCAAGCAATCGAGGCCTTCAGAACAGGGGAAGTACGGTTCATTCCAGGCGGCGGGGGAAAGTACGGTGAGATACGTTTACCCTGGGAGGGGATCGAAGTGAAGCAAAAGGGACCGGTGCAGAAAGGTCTAATGGATTTCTGAGGAGAGGTTTTCGGGTGAAGAAATGCGGTTTGAGGAGATTATGAATAGGTTGGGATCCCTGAAAGACCCGGAAGCGGTTGAGGGGATGGCCAGATTCGGGATCAATCCGGAGAACAACCTCGGGATATCCGTCACCACTCTGAGAAAAATGGCCAGGAAGATCGACAGGGACCACCAGCTTGCCCGGCAGCTCTGGTCTTCAGGATTACGGGACGCAAGAATGCTTGCGTGCCTGATCGACGAGCCGAGAAAGGTAACGGAGGAGCAGATGGAGAGATGGGTCGAGGATTTCAATTCATGGGATGTCTGTGATACCTGCTGCGGTTCCCTCTTTGACAAAACGGAATTTGTGCAGAAGATGGGCACGGACGGGGGCGGACCGAACGACGACACCCTCAACGAGTTCATGCTGCACTCCGATCCTGCCTTCAATCCATACGAACCCAACCATAACGGGTAATTTTACCATAACGGGTAAATAACGGAATCGCATGTTTACATGCCCATCCATTACGGTAGGAGAGATCCACATGAAAAATAGATTGCTTCCCATGCTCCTTATCCTAAGCATCTTTATACCCGCTCTAACCGGTTGCATTGACGACGACGATGACGAGGATTCCGTCCCCTCCACTATCCATGCTCCCGTCTGGGAACCGGGAAAGTTCTGGATTTATGTCTTCTCCACACCCGATGAAATGGACATCGCCACCAGGATGGTTGTAGCCCCGGACGACGGGACCAATCACCTGGTTGGAGCAGCGGACCCGAACGATGCCCGGCTCCATGGTGTCCTGAACTACAATCCCCTTCTTGGAAGGATACGAATGGAGGACTTTGGGGTCTATGAAAAAGGTGTGCCACAACCCCTTTTTACGTTCCCTATGAAAAAAGGAACAACCTGGAACTTCTCATTCCTTGATGTAGACGGCTGGGAGGCTAAGGTTGAATCAATAAAGAAGGCGGACATTCCTGCAAGCGGAAAGACGATTATCGTGGGCATCCATGCCGAGGCCCCGGGAGGCGAGGTGATGGATTACTCCTTCGACACGTCCGCGGGCTGGGTACACCTCATGAGGGCCAGGGACTCGCAGGGAAATCCGATGGTCAACATGACCCTGGTATCCCATGGAAGCGGATATTCCGGGGAGGTATATTTCATCAGGGGACGCGACCTCTATGATGAGGATTACTCTTCCACCCCTGCTTCACCCTTAGTGGACGTGTACGACACCTTCCTTGACGAGGGGCACCCAAAGTATGGAGATTTCGACAGGCTGATCATCTATCTGAATGTCAGGACCAAGGAGAATTCCGGGGGTTCCCTTACCCTGAGGGACCATGAATCCACTGCTGCCTACCATTTTGTGATCACTCCCGAAAGAAATGGGAATCATATTGATGACATCCCTGACGAATCCGGCAACTGGACCCTGGTGGTAAATCTGGACGGGAATTCCTACCTCCGGATTCGGGTCGCGGGGGGTATCTGGGATACCTGGGAGGTTTGAACAGAGGGGACACTTTTTAATTTCTTCGGGCCTGTTTGTTTAGCGTTTAGAGATACATTCAACACGAATGGCACGAATCAGCCGAATGGCACAAATTTATAAAAACTATCTGTGTGATTCGATGTTTCCGCAAATTTGCCCAACCGTTAAAAGGAAGAACCGTGTTTCCCTTTTCTCAAGGAGGGCACAAGATGGTAAACCAAGCCTACATCACCCGAATTCAAGAGAAAACCGTAGCCAACCAGTTGTTGAACGAACTTCGGGCCGGCTATGGCTATCCCCCTGCAATCGCCCAGTCTATCGTTGACACGGTAACGAAGATCCTCACACCCCCTCTTTCGAAAGAGGCCGACATCGGCGTGATTTCCTATCTGGCGACACCGGCCACGGTGGGAGCATCTGCGAAGTTGAAGGATATTCCGTTCAAACGAGTTCGCTTGACACTTCAGGCAGATGACGACCCTGAGACCTATCGTAACCATGGCATTGCAGCGCTTCGTCAGGCAAAGATAATCAGGCTAACCGAAGAAGCGTACGAACAGGGAGCGGTATTGACCACTGAAGATCTCGCGGTTCTGTTGTGCTCAGCAGTCCGTACTATTGAATATGATCTTCGACGCCTTCGTGACCGAGGTCTTGCTGTCAGGACCCGGGGTCACGTCAAGGGAATCGGTCTTCGTGCTTCCCATCGCGCCTGGATTATCGGTCACTACCTGGACGGATGTGAAATGGATGAGCTGGTGCGGCGAACACGCCATGGTGAACCAGCCATCGAGAACTATCTCGAGACATTCAAACGAATCGTCCTCCTGACATCACATCAGCTTCCCGAAGACGAGATTGCCACTACCCTTGGTATTTCCCAGTGGTTGGTAAAGGAGTATCAACAGCTTATTCAGGAGTATGCCGATTCTACACGGTTAAAGGCCATCCAGGCAGAAGGTATCCCCAAGCCGGTCAAAAAAAAGGAGGTATCCCAATGAAACCATCTCCCGCGGCGGGTCCGCCAGAGAATGGAAAACCCAGGTATCACGCAATGCTTTCAAAGAATTTCAAGACCGCGGTTTTTCACTTGATCGCAACACAGTATGGGAGTTTGGGAGGTGGTCGGAAGCTGGCAGAACTCCTTGCCAGAGATGTTGATACGCTTGCTTCTCAATTCTTTGTCTCTCGGGAGTTTGTCAGACCCGGCCAGATGGTACTGAACGCGATTGACAAATCAGATAGACCTCGCGTCGGAAAGACCATCCGTGAAACAAAGTTGAAACCAGTCATTGTGACGCTGTTTTCCGAGGAAGAACTCAAACGCTGGGTGAAGGGAGAAAAGAACACAGAGTTGAAGAAGCAACGATTGGCAAGGATATTGAAGGAAGCTTTTGAGGAGGGTGGTGTACTTCAGTTTGGAGACCTTGCGCTCATTCAACTTTGTGGAGACCGAACAGCCGCAAGTTATGTTCATGCCTATGAACAGGAACACGAAACGGTACTCCCGTACAGGGGAACGATACATGATCTTGGTCAAACAACGACTCATAAACGATGGATTGTCGGGAAATACCTGGAAGGGAAACCATACAGTACGATTAAGGCTGAAACGAGGCACTCTACGGCCTCAATCAGTAGGTATGTCAAGGGATACCGACGTGTGGTTCTGCTTTCCAAGCATTTCAACCAAGCAGATATCTCTTTCATAACTGGCATGTCAAAGAGATTGATCAAACAATATCTGAAGATAGGAAAGGAACATAACTGGAAGGTGCTTTGAATGATTTCAGAGAAGTTATTTATAGGATTTCATCCAAGTGTGGATCAGAAACAACGAGAGAAAAACCTAAAAAACGCAGATTTGCACTATCGTTTCATTCGTGATATTCGTGATTTACCAGTTCTCCCGAAAATAATAAAAAATCTCGATTATTTCATACCTTGGGTCGGCGATCTCGCCACGGAGAGCTCAGGAAATCGGAGGCAGCGGGATGCATGAAACATGAGAAGAGGGAAAACGTCACAGATTCGACCAGGCGACTGAGCAATCCGAGAAATGTCTTGGCGGCCCTACACTCTGCCGAGCGTAAGTTTATTAATCAGATAGAAATTACCTATTTAATAGAAAATTTTATCTTTGACAAATACTAAGGATACAACAATATGATAATGCCACCAAAAGCAATGACCTTAGAACATATACGATTGAACGGCCTTAAGGCGCTGGCGCATGAATTAGGTCCTGTTGGAATGATACGCTTCCTGCAGCAGTTCGAAACAGGTCGTGGTGATTATTCCTCGGAAAGGTATCAATGGCTTCCAGAAAAGGACGTTAAAAACCTGGCAGAGGAAACCCTAACAACGAATCTAAAGGAGTCCATAACAGGGCCCGCACAGAGCGAGCAACACACAGAGAAATGGAGCCCATCGGCGAATGAAAATTTATTTTTTAAGGATAGAAGGAAGTGTTTATTCAGAATTTTGTCAATAGTATTTGTTATTTTTGTCATTTACCTGGCAGCCATATATTTTTCTAACCCATATAAATTAAGAGCTGAAATTAAAACTGATGACCAAA